>JAQBVG010000095.1 GCA_027623655.1 Chloroflexota bacterium | reverse complement strand
TACAGAGACCGATGATGAATTTAGGTCGCTCAGGTTTCATCGTGAGCACCGAGTTCTGACAGATCCATCGTTCCCGGCTCGAACTCGACCGACTCAGTCGAGATTTACCAGGAAGGCCTTCGCATTCCGGTAATCAAGCTGTTTGACGCGGGTATCGAGAACCTGACGATGTTCGACCTGCTGCTGGCAAATGTCCGCTTACCGGACATCGTCCGGGGCGATCTTGAAGCCCAGGTAAGTGCCACTGCCACCGGCGAGCGCGAGTACTTGCAAGTGCTGCAGCGATATTCGCCACCGATCATCGACCTGTTCAACAACGAGTTGCTCGGTTACAGCGAGCGATTGGCGCGCAGCGAGATCGCCCGTCTGCCCGATGGTGTGGCCGAGTTCGCTGCCTACATTGATGCCGACAATATCGTCGCCGAGAACGAAGAAGATCGGTCTACTGAAGGCGTGAAGATCAACGTGCGGGTGACGATCAGCGGCGACGAAATCTTCGCCGATTTCGCGGGGACTTCGCCGCAGGTCAAGGCCGGAATAAACTCTCCGCTTCCGTTCTCTAAGGCCGGTGTGTACGGGGCGATACGGCTGATACTAAGCTCCGACATCCCGACTTGCGCCGGTTACACGCGGGCCATTCATGTGGCTGCTCCTGAATCGTCTGTCATCAACCCCAGTCATCCGGCGCCCTGCGGGGCCCGTGGAATAACCGGATTCCGAATCATGGACGCGGTAATGGGGGCTCTTGCCCAAATTATTCCGGATCGGGTTCCGGCCGATGGCGAAGGAGGTAACTCGATCGTGTCGATCGGTGGACGAACAGCAGATGGTCGGCCGTTTGGCTACGTCGATCTCACCGCAGGGGCACGCGGCGGCGGTCCTTTCCACGATGGCGCTGAAGGCGTCCCACACCCTGGTGCAAACATTGCGTCCACCCCGATCGAGGTCGCTGAATCGGAACTGCCAATCAGGTTCGAGGAGTACTCGATCGTCGCCGATTCAGGGGGCGCCGGAAAATTCCGTGGAGGGATGGCACAGACCCGGCGGGTCAGGCTGCTCGAAGACAGCGCCGTACTGCAATTGAGGTCCGATAAGCGACTTCACCCACCCTTCGGACTCCAGGGCGGCAAACCCGGTAGCCCCTCATCAAACACCTTGCAAAAGCCCGGCGAAGAGCCTGAAATTCTGCCTGTACTCGGCATGTCGCCGATAAAACGCAACCAGGTCATAGCGCATACGTTCGCTGGCGGTGGCGGCTGGGGAGATCCGCTTGACCGAGCAATCGATTCGGTCCAGGCCGATCTGCTCGACGGCAAGATAACGGTCGAAGGGGCGAAACGTGATTACAAAGTCGTCGCCAATTCCGACTCACTCCTCGTCGATGCCGAAGCCACGGCACGCCTGCGCTCCCAGTGAGAAACAAGGTCCGGACCAATTCCGGCAAAACAACGCCTGAAGACTGATACATTCGAGAGACGAGAGTTAACTGCGAGGAGATCAATAGTGACGCGGATTCTGATCGGTGGATGTCAGCAAGAAATTTCAACCTTCAACCCGGTGCCGTGCGAGTACGATTTTTTCGACCGAACCTATGGTGACGAGATCAGAACTACTCACGAGGGGACCGGTTCGCAGATCGGTGGAGCTCTCGCGGAATTCAAAACGGCACTGGGTGATGATCTGGAGTTGATCTTTACCTACGACGCAGAAGGTACTGCCGCCGGTCCCCTGCGACACAGCGCATTCCTGCGTATTGCCGACGAGTTCCTGACTCCACTCAAAGACCACGCCGGAAAAGTCGATGGTGTGTACTTCTCAATGCACGGCGCGATGGGCACGACCGAGCTACTCGACCCAGAGGGTTACCTTCTGGAAGAAGCCAGAAAGATCCTCGGCCCCGAGGTCCCGATCGTCATTTCAATGGACCTCCACGGAATTCTCACGGCAAAAATGCTCCAGAACGTCGATGGCCTCGCGTCTTTCCACACCTACCCGCATGTCGATTTCGAAGACACGGGTCGGAGAGCCGCCCAGATACTGATCCGGATCATCCGGGACGGCGCAAAGCCGGTCGCAGCACGAGTCCGGGTTCCGGCGATCGTGCGTGGCAACGAACTGATCACCGATACCGGGGCGTTCGGTGGGCAGATCCGTTACGCCAAAAACCTGCACGACAATCCTGCCGTCCTTTCGGCCGGATTCTTCATTTGCAACCCGTTCACAGACGTCCCCGAGTTGTGCAGCCAGGCTTACGTCTTCACTGATGGGGATCCGGACCTGGCCGAACGCAGCGCAGTGGAAATGGCGAACGAGTTCTGGCCGAACCGTCACATCATGCAGGCCAATCTCGTTTCTCTCGAAGAGGCTGTTTCCAGGGGTGCGTCGATGGCAGGACCGCTGGCGTTTACCGATGCCGCCGACGCTCCAAGTTCGGGCGCACCCGGCGACAGTAACGCCATCATTTCGGAGATGATTCGAACTGACTACCCGCACTCGATCCTTGCGTCGGTGGTCGACCCACCGGCTGCCGCAAAAGCCCACGAACTTGGCGTTGGTGCGACATTCCATACCGGAGTGGGTGGAGCGCTGGATTCCCGTTTCACTCCGCTCGAACTGGAATGGACAGTGAAATCACTTTCCGATGGCAAGAACATCAAGATGGAGTCCTGGAAGTACATTCTCGACACCGGGCCGACTGCCGTTCTCACGTCAGGCAATCTGACGCTGGTCGTGATGACAAATTCCATCATGATGGTCGATCGCTCGATCTTCTGGGCGAATGACCTCGACCCGAAAGATTTCCACTCGACAATCGTCAAGTCGCCTCAGTGTGAACCAGCGTTCTTCGACGACTGGGTCGAAGCAAATTTCAATGTCGACGCGCCGGGTGCGACAAGCGCGAACCTCAAGAACCTGGGTCACACGATTTGCGCTCGCCCAATGTACCCACTCGAAGAAAACACGGTATTCGTGCCCAATGTGGAGATGTTTTCTCGAAGCTGAGCGATCTCTCCCGCTGACAGGACCCATCCACACTCCCCTCTTTGACCGGCAAGAAGGGAGTTTAGAGGGCGGCATGCGCCGACCAAAACTAACGCCGGCTCGTCCCCTTCAACGCCTGGTCAAGGCCGCGGATGTGTCCGACGGCGTAGGCCCAGTAGCGGTGACCCCAGCTCGAATCACCATCGAGGTGGATCGCATGGTCCGGGGTCATCCAGTCGTCAAATCCTGAATCGTGGTAAGCCTTCATCGTCGCCACCATATCGGCGTTGCCGGTCTCCGGGAAGGTCTCCTGGAAGTTCTCCAACTCACCTTTGATATTGCGGAAATCGACCGAAAATATCTTGCCCCGACCGCCAAAATGCCGAATTTCAGCCGGGACGTCGCAACCCATTTCGGTAAAGCAGCCCTGGCAAAAAACTACGCCGGTGGCATCGCTCGGAACCAGATCAAGATACTTCCTGAACGCTTCCGGGCTGCGCATTATTCTTGCGATCCCCGAAATCTCAGGTACTGGTGGATCGTCAGGATGCAGGCCAACTCGAACGCCGGTCTCCTCAGCAACCGGTGTAATCCCCTCCAGGAACCTCTTCAAATTCGCCCACATTTGTCCGTCAGATTTCGGCTCTCTCTCGTCCTCCGGAACCCACTCGATCTTAAACGCACTGTTGGGATGCTCCATTAGCGGATTGCCCGTGGCCATCGAGATATCAAAACTTGTGGACTTAGCCCCGGCACGTTCCTGCGCCTGGTTCGAAGTCCTGTAAATTCGCAGCGCGTGCATGTTGAATATGATGAAGTCGAGTCCCACGGCTGCCATGTTCCGTATGTTCTTTTTGTAGTTCTCTATCTGTTCGTCTGCACCCCGTAAACCCAGTTGCCAGCGGTAGGTCCACTCCAGTGGCGCCATGCGTACCGCTGCCCATTCGAGCCCGTACGACTCGACCAGTTCTTTATGCTTTCGTAGCGTTTCGACCGTAAAGAAACCGTCGTCGCCGGGACCCGGTTCTGGTGCGCCGGACACGCCATCGGCACCGATCTGCGCCGCGAACCTCAGTCGATCCTCGGAAAAATCTGTACTCAGGAAAACTTTCATCTTCGTTCCTTCAGTTCAGTCCCGACCTGTTTCATTCAACATTTAATCTGATGGGTAACCGAGGTATCAGCGTTTCAGATCGCTGAATTTGAACTCTCGTGCCGCCTTACCGCCTGCTGGCAGACCGAGTGGCAGCTTCACGTCCAGCACCATCGGTCGACCCTCTCGTTCGACGCTATCAAGTGCCTCTTCAACGGCGTCGGCGATCTTCGATTCGTCGTCGACCTTTCGCCCTTCGACTCCGAACGCCCCGGCGAGCTGCACGATGTCGGCTCCATCGAGGACCACGCCTGCGTACTCACCTGTGTCCTTCATTACACCGTTGGCACCGCCGAACGCTCCGGCAACGATGCCGTACGTGCCGTTGTTCGGAATGACGTACAAAACCGGAATTTCGTGATGTGCTGCGGTCCAGAACGCTGAATCGGAGTAGTAAACCGAACCGTCGCCGACCATCCCAACAACCGGTCTGTCGGGAGCCGCCAACTTGGCTCCGAGTGGAGCACCCATCCCGTAGCCCTCCGAACCACCCGCCGGTCTGATGTACGTGTTGTTCCCGCCGTTCGGCTTCTCATTGACGTCTTCCAGCGGCACGGCGAACTGTTCGGTGGTGATAATGCCGCCACCAAGCTTCTCCAGGCTTGAGTCGCCCGCATCGAGCAGTGCCAGCGGCCTCACGTGTCCGGGAATTTCGGTAGCCGATTGCAACACACGCCGTCGTTCATTTCTCAGCCGCAGTGCGTTTTCGTGTGCCTGCTCTCGCCTTGCGTCGTAAGCTTTCGACTCGTATTCGCGCTTCGCCAGATCGGCAAGACGATCGAGTGTCCTGGATTCGTCGGCCATTACGGCCAGGTCCAGACCGGGAATATTTTCGAAAATCTCTACATCAGGTCCAACGGCAATAACTTTCTTCGCACTCTTGAATGCGTCGAAGTCGGTTGGATTCCCGCTGGCGCCATGACGCACCCCGATCGCCAGGATGTGATCGGGTTCGAGTTGCATGACCGGCTGCCGGAAATAACCGGTATGAAGGGGATGAGCAGCTGAAACGCCGCGGAGGTCACCCCACATCGAAGCGACATTCGCCCCGAAATGGTCGGCAATCGCACCGAGTTTGAGTTCCGCTCCACTCTTGTTCACCCCGTCACCAACATAAATTAGCGGACGTTTGGCATCGTGTAGAAGCCTTGCTATTTCTTCCACATCGCTGTCGTCCGGGTAGCCCGCCCGAGGCCTTGTCGGTGGACCTTCAATGATTTGTGTAGTGATGTGGTCCGGGCCGAGAATTCGGTCATATGCCGCTATGTGGACCGGACCAAACGGGGGTGTCGTGGCAACCTTGATCGCCCTGTCGATCGCCGTCGCCAGGCCTCGCGGGTCGATCACTGTCCAGTTTGCCTTCATAAACGGCGCACCGATCGAGGTTGGTCCGACGTTGTGTCCAAGGTCAAGCGTGATTCTGTCGGCATAACTGCCCGTGTCACCGACGAACGTGATCAAAACAACTGGCAAAGCAGCGGCCCAAACATTGATCATTTGACCAAGACTCTGCGCAAGACCGGCGCCGAGGTGCACCGACATTACTGCCGGTTCCGAGTTCACCTGTGCAAATCCACCGGCCATTGCTGTGACGGTGCCTTCATGCAACCCGAGGATTCCATCAATCCCGGGACGGGCGTGGAGGGAGTCGAAGAAGCGCGCCTCTCTTGATCCAGAGTTGTAGAAGACCTGCCTTATGCCCGAAGCAACCAGTTGCTCGACGATGACCTGAGAGGGATTGCCGGTAAAAGATCGAGATGCCATCGTTTGCTCCATTGACCGGGCAGACGTACCAGTAAATCTGGCAGTATTGCCGGGCCAGCCAGTGAATCTCGGCATGGTACATCCGGGACGGGTCTTTTGCGGTTCAATTCAGCCGCTTTGACTGCATGCATGCCTGATGAAATCGCGGCCCGCCCTGCCACTCCGCGGTTCGACCAGCGCGGAGAGACACCGCGCGAATCCTGCTGATCGCTATCCCCATCCGTTACAGTCTGGAGGAGAGCGCATCGCGGGTGACACTGGGCCTATACGGCGTATTTCTTTAGCGCCACTTCGTTCAGGTCGGTTCCCCAGCCGGGTTTATTCGGGATAGTCACCAGCCCATCGTTGATATCAGGGAGCTCTGTCACGAGCTCGTCACGATGCGGCACCTGGACCGGATCACTTTCGCTGATCTTTACGTTGGTCACTGAGGCGCAGAGATTCATGGTCTGAAATGTCGAAAGATGCCCGTTGAAGTTGTGTGGTGCAATGTTGATGTCGTAAAGCTCGGCCATGTTGGCCACACGGCGTGAAGGGATAAATCCCTGCCACTGAACGTCGACTTTGCAAACGTCCATGGCGCGGTTCTCGAACAAATCGCGGTAGTTCACCGGTGCGAGACGCTGTTCGCCAGTGCAGATAGGCGTTGATGTCGAGTCCTTGACCATCCGGACGCTCTCGGCATCGAGATTGTCGAGTTCCATCCACGTCAGATCGAACGGTTCGAGCGCCTGCGCCAGCCGAATGTGACCGTCGGCCTTGAAGTGCTCATTAACGTCGAGACAGATCCCGATATCGGGTCCCACTTCATCTCGCATGTGCTCGATCTGGGTTATAGCCGCATCGAGGATCTGCCTCGTCAGTGTTTGGTCGTGCGGACCCGACCGTCCCTGCGCCAGACTGTAAAACGGATCACCCGGCATGGCGATGTTCGTTTTAAATGTGTCGTAGCCCCACTCAGCCGCCTGGGCGACGACCTTTCGCACGTCGTCATACGATCGGATCGGTTTTGTCCCAAGACGTTCGTAAGATCCAACCTGGTAGCTGAGCATGTGCGACCAGTACACCTTCTGATGAGTACGAGTTGGTCCACCAACGAGTTCGTAAACGGGAACACCGAGCGCCTTGCCTTTAATGTCCCACAGTGCGAGTTCGATTCCCGCGATCGCCTGCCAGGTCGCCCCACCATAGGCCATTCTGCTTGCACGGATCATCTGGATATAGTGTGCTTCGACCGCTCGTGGGTCCTTGCCAACGATGTGCACCGAAAGATCTTCTACGAGTCCGCGTATCCCATTTGCCAGACGCCCCTCACCGAACTCGGAATAGCCGGTAATGCCCTCGTCTGTTCTGATCGCGCAGAACAGTAGCGGCGAGTTGAGACCCCTTACAGCGAATGTTTCGACTGCTGTGACTTTCAATTGCTTTAATTCTTCCTCGACAACTGGTTTCTACCCGGGTCATCCCCGGTACTACGGGACCAGTACTATCTGTACGCTTTCTTCCGGTTTCATCAAACGCTCCATCGACGACTGCATATCGTCGAAACCTATAAAGCTCTCACTGGTCACCATCGACTTCTCCGACAGCTGACCTCGTTCCATCAGGTTCAGCGTCGTAAGCCAGTCGATTGGCTCTGAGCCGTATGAGGCCTTCATCTCGACCTCTCGACCAATCCACTCAACTGTCAGCAGATCGACCTGCTCCCATGCCATCGACACCACCAGTACCTGCCCACCTCGCCGGACCATTTCGAGTCCCTGCTGCAGCGTTGGCTTGGCTGCCGCGGCATCGAATGCGAGAGGAACTCCCAGACCTCCGGATAGTTCCAGCACCCTGGCAACGACGTCCTCTTCTCGCGGGTCCATGACAAGTGACGCCCCCAGCACCTTGGCTGCTGCTGCTCTTCCGGGCGCTGGCTCAGAAACGATGACCGACTCGGCCCCGCCCGCGTTGAGGACCTGCATCACCAGGAGGCCGATGGGACCCGCTCCCATCACGACCGTCGTATCGCCGATTCTGAAACTCGACCTGCGCACGGCGTGCACGGCGATTGAGGCCGGTTCTGCGAGTACGGCGAGTTCGTAACTTACACTGTCGGGGATCGGAAGCGGACGCCATTCGTCCATCGTTATGTACTCGGCGAACCCGCCCACCGTAATTGCACCGAGTCCAACGGTACGGGCACTATACCGGTCGTTTCTCAAGCGAGAAACTGGCGCATCGGGCGGCGGCGTACCACCCCCGCTCACAACTCGGTCTCCCTCTTTGAGAAGAGTCACGCTGGCACCTGTCTGAACAACCTCGCCAATGTACTCGTGACCCATTACCGAGCCGGAGTTCATCATTCCGTACTGAAACCTGTGAACATCGGACCCACAGATTCCGGAGTATTTAATCTTCACCAGCACCTGGTTCGGTCCCGGTTCAGGAGTCGGAACGTCCTCAATGACAAGTTGCTGAGTCCCACGCATCACTGCGGCTTTCATCTTTACGTTGTACCTCGCACCGGGTTTCTTGCCACCGGTACATCACTCCCGGCTCTTCGTCGAAGCCTGGTCTATTTTTCTCGACCGATTTGCTGCTCGGGTATCAGCAAAGGGACACCGGCTTTACCCATCGATGCTCCAGTTCAGACACCATCTCATCTCTCGCAGCAGAACGCCGTAGCAAACCGGGCTGTTCCACTTGCATAACTGCCACCATGTGCCACAATCCGGGCCAGCGCAGATTATCCGCCGACCTGCCATGCCGGTCAAAACAGGTTGACCGCAAACATATCGAACCACACCGAGGTGCGAAATGGCTCGTCTCGCCAATAAAGTTGCAATTGTTACCGGGGCGGGGACTCGGTCGAACAACGTGTCCGGCGTTGGCGTTGCAACAGCCAAAATTTTTGCTGAACAGGGCGCTAAAGTCCTGGTCGTCGACATGAACGAAGCAGCGGCGAAAACATCTGTCGAAGTAATCACCGCGGGCGGTGGTGAGGCTTCGTTTTACGTCGCAGATGTGGCCCACGAATCCGGTTGTCGGCAAATTGTCGAAACTGCGGTCGAACGCTATGGCAAGCTAAACATTCTGATGAACAATGTTGGCATTGTATCCGGCCGAGGTCTGGCGACCGAAATCGACGAAGATTCGTGGCATCGAGTACTCGATGTCAACCTCAAGAGCATGGTATTCATTTCTAAATATGCCATCCCCGCGATGATCGAATCCGGTGGCGGGTCCATCATCAACATTTCGTCTGTCGACGGCATCCGCGCCGGGATGGGCCACAGCGTCTCCTACTCGGCCTCGAAAGGCGGTGTAATCGCGTTGACCAGGACGATGGCCGTGGATCATGGCCGCGACAACGTCCGCGTGAACTGCATCGCACCGGGGATGATTTACACGTCAATGGTCGAGGTGGTCAACGATCATCGTCGTCGGCTTCGTAGCCAGATCGCACCACTGGGAACCGAGGGAACGGCAGAAGACGTGGCGATGGCCGCCGCGTTCCTCGCCAGCGACGAAGCGAAATGGATCACAGGTGTGATCCTGCCTGTAGACGCCGGGCTGATGGCCGCCGGGCCGCAAAGCATATTGAGCAACATAATCGACGACGACGGAATATTCCTCTAAAACCGGATGTCCTTCACGTCCGGTCCCTACCGAATGCATAGAAACCCGCAGTTCAACTGAGAGGTGTGAAATAGCTCGACTCGCCAATAAGGTCGCGATCGTCACTGGAGCCGGTACCCGTTCACAGAATGTGTCCGGCGTCGGAGTTGCAACCGCCAAACTGTTCGCATCCCACGGCGCTAAAGTGCTGATCGTTGACATGGACGAGGCTGCCGCCAGGACAACTGAGAAAGTCATCGTCGAATCGGGAGGAGACGCTTCTGTCTTCATCGCCGATGTCGCCACTGAATCCAGTTGCCGGAATCTCGTCGCTGCCGCGGTAGAGCGTTACGGCCGCCTCGACATTCTCATGAACAGCGTTGGCATCGGTGGACCCGGGATGGTGACCGAAATTACGGAGGAGTCCTGGAACCGAGTGCTGGACGTCGACCTGAAAAGTATGGTCTTCATCTCGAAATACGCAGTGCCTGAAATGATCAGGTCTGGCGGTGGCTCGATAATCAACGTCTCGTCGGTCGACGGAATTCGAGCTGCAATGACCCGGAACGGTTCTGTCAGAACTCAGCGCTCAACCTTGTTTAATGGCATTGAGTCCGCAAGAAACGTCGAC
>JAQBVG010000094.1 GCA_027623655.1 Chloroflexota bacterium | reverse complement strand
CCTCAAGGCTGTAAACAACGTTCGTGGGAAGTACAGCTAGTGACCGGTTACCCAGGCAACTCCGTACCCACGCCCCGCTCGAGTGCGAGCTCGTAGAGCCTGCCGCAAACTGCAAGGTCCTCAAACGCCACTCCCTGTGACTCGAACAGTGTGATGTCATCGTCCGAATGTCGGGCCGTTCGCAGACCGGCGACAATGCGGTCCAGTCCCACCAGCGATTCCCAGGCGAACTGCCCTACTTCGACCGCCCGCATCAACTCGCCGCATTCGATACGTGTCTGGTCGATGTCGTCACAGGCCACGAGATTTGCCTTAACAATCGCCGCAGTGTCTAGCTCCCGTTTCATCCACGAGTTGTTGCCCGCGGCGTTGATATGCATACCCGGCTCGACCATGTCGCCGGTTATGACCGGCTCGACCGAACTGGTTACCGCGATGAGGACATCAACACTCTCAGCTGCCGCTTCTCGCGAGTCGACCGCTACAGTGTTCACACCCAGCCGCTCACTCATGGTCGAAGCGAATTTCTCCCTGTTTTCCGGGGTACGTGAAAACACCTTTACATCTTTGATCTCTCGAACTGCACAGACGGCTTCAAGCTGTGTTTGGGCCTAGTAGCCAGATCCAATAATCCCTACGGACGACGAATTTTCACGGGCCATGTACTTCGTGGCGATTCCGGACGCTGCGCCCGTGCGGACCTGCCCCATACGGCCTGCGCCTATCACCGCCAGAAGGCCCTCCCCGTGTGTACCGTAAAGCATCACCCGAAAGTCTCCGCTGACGTAGGATTTGTGTCCCGCCCAACCTCGTTCAGGCCAGGTCGCCGCCATAAAATTCATCGAACCGTTTCCGGTCGCAAGCCTGCGTCGCGGCTCGTTTCGCACCTCTCCGTTTGAACGTGCCCGAAGCACGTCGTCCAGGGCGTCGAGAGCAAGCCGCATGTCCAGGAGTTCGTTTACATCAGCTTCAGTCAGAAATAGTCGCCTGGGTTTGGTCATGACCTAAGTAATTCCTTGTTCGATTGCGATCGGTTCACTGCCCTAATCAACTCCCGACGAGAGTCGCCACATGTGGTTCAACGGACCATGCCCTTGCCCTGCTGGATACGCCGCCATCATCGCTTCCCAGACGTATCTTTTAGCGCCTTTGAATGCCTCTTCGATATCGATTCCAAGCGCCAGACGTGACGTAATCGCAGAGGCAAATGTACAGCCAGTGCCGTGAGTGCTGGTCGTATCGATCCACGGTAACCCGAAGTCGACAAATTCGGTGCCGTCGAAAAGCAGATCGAGACTCTGTCCACCGCCGCTCAGCGACTCCATGTGCCCGCCTTTGACGATCACGTATTTCGCTCCAAAATCGTGAATAGCCCTTGCAGCCTCCCTGGCCTCTTCGACAGATGTAACTTCGCGTCCTGCCAGCACTGCCGCTTCCGGCAAGTTCGGGGTTGCTACCAGCGCCAGTGGGAGCAGGTCTTTCCTGTATGTTTCGACGGCTTCGTCTCGCAGCAGTTTCGCGCCCGACGACGCAATCATTACGGGATCGACGACCAGAGACTGCCATCTGTACTCACGGGCTTTTCCTGCCACCAGCCGCACGATCTCTGGAGATGACAGCATCCCCGTCTTTACCGCAACGGGGTTCATGTCCACGACAACGGCGTCGATTTGCGCCGCGATAACCTCGAGTTCTATTTCCTGAACCGCTGTCACCCCCATCGTGTTCTGTGCCGTAATCGCCGTTATCGTCGACGTGCCGTGAACGCCATGAGCTGCAAACGTCTTCAGGTCGGCCTGGATACCGGCTCCACCCCCGGAATCGCTCCCGGCGATTGTCATGACCACCGGGACCGAAAATGTGCGTGATTTTACGGCCATTCCTCGCCCCCGTAAGCCATTTCCCAAAACGCCACTTCATAGTGCAGGGCTTGTTCGAAAAGCTGCTCCAGCCGTGCCAGTTCGTTTGGTTCGGCTTCATCTATCACCGAGGATAGGTATCTGACGATAGGACCGAGTGTTTCGTCAGTGTGGAGGTCGATCCACCCCTGGTAGAACTTCCCTGTATCGGATCCGCCTGCGGCCGGGTCTGCTCCTTCGGACCTGAGTCGATCACCCCATGCCAGGTACACCCCTTCCGTCGCAAACAAGACTGTGCAGATTTCGCGAAAACTTCCTTCACAGGCAATGCGCACCAGGAAATTTCCAAATGCGGTAGTGGTTGGCAACGCTTCAGCACCGCGGTATTCACTCTCGGCTACACCCAACGTCCGAAAGACATCGACAAAAAGCGAATCTTCAGCGCCGAGTATGGCACCAAGGAATTCCTCGATCGGTCGTGCCGACCGGTTGTCAGGTGCCTTCGCAACTGCAATCCCGGCGGTCTTCACAAGATCATTGATGAAGATGTAGTCCTGCACGAAATATCGTGAAAACTGCTCGCGACTGAGTGTCCCGTCGCCGAGTTCAGTGATAAACCGATGATCGATGGCCGCTCTCCAGAGCGCTCCGTACTTTTCTTTTAGTCCTGTGACGACACCCATATTGTTTTTCCCGATCTGCCGAATCGTCAGATAACACATGAAATGGGGTGGACACCAGAGTCCGGGCAACTAGAATACCGCCCGTCAGGTACGGTGGTCGGCGCATTTTTCAAGTTTTTCCGGGTACACACTGGCAAGTGCACAGCGGCGGCGGTAATGAACGGTAGGGGCAGCAAGGTGGGTGAAACCGAGATTCGTGCTCTGGTATTCGACGTGTTCGGCACCGTTGTTGACTGGCGCACCTCGATATCTCGACAGGCCGCCGCGTTCGGCAAGAAACACGGTGTCCAGGCCAACTGGAACCAGTTCGCCGACGACTGGCGGGCCGGCTACCGGGTCGGAATGGAACGAGTGAACTCAGGAGAAGACGAGTGGAAGATCGTCGACCAGATTCACCGGGAACGCCTGGATGTAATTCTTCAGGAATACAATTTCCCGCCCCTTGGAGAGGCTGAGATCGTAGATTTCAACAAAGCCTGGCACCGGCTGGACGGCTGGCCGGACTCGACAGTCGGACTGACTCGACTGAAGTCGAAATTCGTAATCGCTTCACTGTCCAACGGGAATGTGGCACTGCTGACTAACATGGCCAAGTATGCGAACTTGCCGTGGGACGCAGTGCTTTCCGCCGAACTTACAGGTAAGTACAAGCGACACCCATGGGCATATCAGCGTACTGCCGAGTTGCTTGGCCTCGAACGCGACCAGGTAATGCTGGTCGCAGCGCACAACGACGACCTTCGAGGTGCCATCAATGCCGGTCTGCGGGCTGCGCTTGTCGTCAGACCATTGGAGTTCGGTGATTCAGGCAAGCTCCCAAATCTGGAGCCTGAACCCGACTTCGATTTTTTCGCCGAGGACTTCAATGACCTTGCCGATCAACTTGGCTGCGACTGAGGGATCGTCGATCCACCAGTTTTCACAACAACCCGTTTTGACCGGGTAACCCCGCATCAAATACAACTGAACTGTCGAAGGAATCAAGGACTGGCATGAGCTGGAAATTTGAAAACGCTGCGCCTGTCATCGGCTCAATCACCGAGGGAAACGCCTGGGATGGCGAGCGCATGTTGTACTCGAACATCGCGATCAACAGGATTCTGAGCTACGACCCGCTAACGGCGCTGGTGTCGCTTTGGCGTGAAAATACCGAAGGTACAAACGGACTGAACTTCGACAGCGATGGCCGACTTTTCGGTTGCGCCGGCACCGGACGAAAAATCGTTCGGTTCGATCCCGACGGGACAATGACAACTATCGTTGATCGGCTCAACGGTCGACGGCTGAACAGCCCAAATGATCTTGCCATCACTCCGTCAGGTGCGATCTATTTTTCAGACCGGGTAGGTGATGTGAGACCCGATGTCGGAGTCGACTTTTCAGCGATAATCTCCGCAGAACCACAGGCCGACGGCACCTATCTCGCAGTCCGTCGCACCTTCGATACGACAATGCCAAATGGGCTACTGTTCTCGAGCGACTACAAGACGCTGTACGTAGCTCAGAGCGACTATCGCGCTGGCGAAAAACGAGAACTACGCGCCTATCCCGTAAACGCTAACGGTTCGCTCGGACCATACGAATCACTCCACGATTTCGGACCTCACCGCGGCATCGATGGCATGACACTGTCGAGCGAAGGAAACATAGTGGCATGCACCGGATGGGAGATATCCGGACCGGGCGGTATGATCACGATCTTCGATCCCAAAGGCCGTATTATCGAAACCCACCCCACCCCGGCACAGCGTCCGACCAACTGTACGTTTGCCGGGGAAGACCTCTACGTATCCTCGATCCAGGGTCACCTGCTACTTGCCCGCAGTACCGGCATGACAGGCCACCTGCTGTGGCCGGGCTGATCAACCTGCAGATTCCCCAACACCTGCCCCAGAAAGAATTTCAAGAATATGCCCGAATGGAACTGGACCCAGATCGCCAAGCACGACAGCCTGACTGAGGGACCGGCCTGGGACGGATCGGGCCTGCTTTATAACGAGTGTTCTGCCAGTACGACATTCAGATGGGATTCTAAAACCGATGAAAGTACGGTCTGGCGCAACAACACCGGGGCGGCCAACGGAATGACATTTGATCGCCAGGGTCAATTGTTCGTGTGTGAGGGCAACGCTCACCGGATTACAAAAGTCGATACCGCAAATCCGAACGCCGATCCCATGGTTGTTAGCGATTCGTACAACGGCGACGGTATGAACTGGCCCAACGATCTCGCGGTCGATTCGCGTGGTCGTATTTATTTCAGCGACCCCAACTACACCGGTGGGCCAAACAACCTCGAGCACGAATCGGTCTACATGGCTGAGCACACTTTTGGCGGCAACTGGAACACGATTCGTGTCACGTTCGACACTCATAAGCCGAACGGCGTGCTCTTGTCGATCGACCAGAAAACGTTATACGTGGCAGACACCTCGAACGTTCCGGCAGAACCGCGACGCTTGCTGGCTTACCCGGTCAACGACGATGGAACACTCGGTGATTCCCAGGTCCTGCACGACTTCGGGAAAGGCCGAAGCATCGATGGCATGACGCTTACCACCGCGGGAACGATTATTGCCACCGCTGGTTCATCAAAGGCCGGTCCTGGCCCGATGCTGTATGAGTTCGAATCGTCGGGTCGAGTTGTTCGCACGCACCCGACACCGGCCGATAGTCCGACGAACTGCACATTCGGCGGCTCATCCCTTGGAACGCTATTTGTGACATTCGCGGGCGGTGAGGTCTACAGGGTCGATGGCACCGGCCACACAGGTCACCTGGCGTTCCCGCAGCGCCGTTTCTGACCTTCGACCCTGCCTCCCGCTACCGCCTATCCGCTTTCACTTGACCGCAAAACTCGAATCATAGGCAGCCGTGGGTTGGAGAGAATCGTCGACCAGGTCCCTCGACTTCATCCAGTCGGCAAACGAACTCCAGCGTTCAGGGGCTAATGAACCGAACGGTTGCGTTTCGGATTCCCATAACGGAACGATCAGTTCTACTCCGGCGCGATCCACCGCCTCGTCGATCTGCGCGTCCGGGTTCATGCGGAGCATGGTGTCAATCGAGCCCTGTGGGTCGGCCAGCGCCTGTTGATATCCCCGGCTGAATGCTTGGACGAATTTTTTTACCATTTCCGGGCGATCACGCACTGTCTTTTCAGAGACTACGAGTATCAATTCGTAATAGGTCGGCACACCCCAGTCGTCGGGGAGAATGACGTTGGCTTCATAGCCTTCGTTTTCCAACACGATCAGCTCGTGGGTCCAGTACGCGCCCACGACTGCGTCGACGGTTCCGGCCAGAAGTGCCTGTGTCAAAGCGAAGCCAACATCGACTAACTCGACGTCACCCCTCGACAGGCCGTCAGCCTCCAGCATGGTGGTCAGCATTGCCTCGTTCCACGGAATCCCCGGGTACCCGACCTTCTTACCGGCGAGTTTGCCAGGTCGATCGATACCCGATGACTTCAGGGCCATCATCGAATTAAGGGGACGCTGAACGACCCCGGCCACCGCGATGACGGGCACCCCGGCGTTGCGGGCCTGCATCAGGTCGGGCTGATAAAACATTCCGAAGTCGCTGTGCCCGCCGGCAACCAGGCTCAGTATCGCCGATGGGTCGGCAGGTGGCACGACCGACACATTCAGTCCCGCGTCGGCGAAGTATCCTCTCTCGACCGCCTCGTAAATCCCGGCATGGTTCGCATTCGGGAACCAGTCGAGCGTGAGAACAACGCCTTCAGCAGGGATCGCAGTTGCGGAAGGGACAGCGGCCGGAGCCACCGTTTCGATCACAACGCGAGCCTCGCGATCAACCTCGCTGTCGTCGCCGCAGCTGATGGCGGCAACGGAAGTGAGAATGGTGATCAGCAGTAAAAACTTCTTCATAACTCTCCAAGACCCTTCATGTGCACAGCTCTCGCCGGATACTTGCGAAGCGACCACTTTTCGGCGACTACGACCGCTAAAAACAGTCCGATGGCCAGGACCGATAAAACAACAATCGCGGCGAAAACTCTGGCTGTCTGGAACTGGGGACCAGACAGCTTCATTAGCCAACCCAGCCCGGCGCTGGCACCGACCCATTCGCCGATGACCGCTCCTATGACCGAGACTACAGCCGCTACCTTCAACCCGCCAAAAAAATTAGGCAACGCCGTGGGGATCACGAGTTTTCTGAACGTCTGAAACGGTGATGCACCTAGGGTTCGGAACATGTCGATCATTTCCCTGTCAACCGACCGGAATCCCGTCACCAGGCTCACCACGATTGGGAAAAACGTGAAGAGCACCACGACGATGACCTTCGACATGATGTCGGTGCCGACCCAGATGATGAGAAGTGGAGCGAGCGTAAAAATCGGGATCGTCTGTGACGCGATAATGATCGGGTAGACGGACCTCTCAACGGTTCGAGACCATACGACCCCCGACGCAATCACAACCCCGAGCCAAATCGAAACCGCAAACCCAACCACGATTTCCACAAGCGTCGTGCCCGCGTGTCTTGTGAGTAGTCCCAGGGAATCGAACAGTTCACGGAATATGACAGTTGGTGCCGGAAGCAGCCACCGCTGCACCTCAAGCACCCGGACGGAAACCTCCCACAGGACAAGCAGAGCCCCCGCGGTAGCAAATGCGGGCAGCCACGACAGAACGGTGCTCCTCAACATGTTCACAGGGTGGCCACCCTGTCGTTCAACAGTTGACGGATCTGTCTCTTTATTGCGACGAAGCTTGCAGATGTGGTCACTTCCGGATCGGTCCGATCCTCAAGTTTCACAGTGGTCTCAGCGACGATCCGACCCGGATTCGGCGCCATCACCAAAACGCGATCGGCCAGCAGCACCGCCTCTTCAACATCGTGTGTGACCAGTAAAACCGCTTTACTGGCCCGGTCCAGTACGTTCAACATCCACTGTTGAAGCGCGCCGCGGGTGATTGCGTCGAGTGCGCCAAACGGCTCGTCCAGGAGTAAAACCCGGTTATCTGGAAGCAGCGCCCTTAGTAGCGCGACTCGTTGCCGCATCCCACCGGAGAGCTGCCACGGCATTGAGTCGAGTACATCAGCCAATCCGAAGGAATCCGCCAATTCACGCACTAACCTGCCTGATTCAGCATTGCTGACTCCGTGTAGTTCCAGGCCCAGTCGGCCATTCTGTTCAATCGTTCGCCATGGCAGTAACAGATCGTCCTGCTGCATATACGAAACGCGGCCGAGCCTGCTCGACTGTCCGTCCAGACCAGCAATCGATATCTGCCCTGACTCCGGGGTAAGCACCCCTGAGATAAGGTTCAACAGCGTGCTCTTGCCACATCCTGAGGGGCCAACCAGCGCAACGAATTCTCCCTGACCGACCGACAGGTCTATGCCGCCGAGAATCGCAGAATCCTCATAGTCGAACCCAACACCTGAAACGGTTAGCAGCGCGCTCGTTCCCCCGGCATAGTTGCCAGCCTGAGCGCTCGTCTGTCGCGGGGCCGAGTTCATAAGTCCAAATCGTCGACACGGCGGATTTTCACCGGATAACCGACGCCTGGATTTGGCACTCTTGCCGTTTCCCTACGCTGGAATTACCCAGATCAGGTTCAAGGGTTAGCAGAGTTATGTGTCTGCCCTCTCAGCCCGGCTACCCGAGCTCCCCGTGTGTTGCTACCAACACGAACGGAGTCGTTACTCCGTGTAGCAGCAAGTCTTGCAACCGCCGGATTACATGTCAAATGCGCTGAAATATTTTCACGGGCTTTTGTTTGCGGCTTCTCTGTGGCACGTCTAAAATGCGGCCCGGTCTTCTAGTAAAGATGCAACGTACTCCCCCGACATCAGTTCAGGATGAAGCCGCAGAATTTGGGAACTCGCCAGACAAGTCCAAGAGATAACTTCGCAAAGACCGTCCGTTGCTCGGATGAAGAAATCAACCTCGCCGCGGCCAGTCTCTATTCGACAGCTGAAGAGCAGCCAGAACTCGATGTAATTGCGTACCAGGGTCGCATCGCCCAGCTCGGCACCCGCGTGAAGTCACGCCTCTCCGGCTTGTACAGCAACTATGATTTCGTCAACTCCATGCACGAGGTCTTGTTCGATGAAGAAGGCTTCACCGGCGAAACGAAGAACTACTTCAACCCGGGTAACAACCATCTCAACGAGGTGATTGATCGTCGCAAGGGCAACCCTGTCTCTTTGTCAATCCTCTATATCGAAGTCGCCCGAGCTGCCGGGCTAGCAGTCGATGGGATTTCGCTACGAAAGCATTTTGTTGTAGCGGTCGGATCTGGCGAAGAGCGAATCTACATTGATCCGTTCCACAGCGGCGGACTGCTTTCACGAAAAGAGTGCGTCGTAAGTATTCTCGGAAATGACCATGTCCTGGATGGCGATTTCGACGACCTGGAAAAGAAATTCCTCGGTCCGGTCAGCAATCGGGTGATACTGCGGAGACTGCTGAGCAATCTCAAGCTCACTCACGAAAAGCACAGGCAATACGAACTCGCGCTGGCGGCGTCCGAGCGGATTCAACTCCTCGATCCGTCGAGCCTCAAGAATCTCAGCGAACTTGCCCACCTTCAGACCAAGGTAGGCAACTTCGGCGACGCTGTCGACTCACTTACCCAGTTCCTCGAGCGAGCACCTGCTGGATCGAACACAGAGCAGGCGGAGAGCGCACTTCGCAAACTCAAGGCGCTGACCTCTCGCGGAAACGAAGATTCAGAGGAATAGCGGAATCCGCTCTCCCGCACAGGCCGTATTCTCTAGTGGTTGCCTGAACGACTAGATGAATTCGCGCACGTCGAATCCCCTGCACGGTCGGTCGGGTCCTGAATGGACGAGGTGAACCGCTTGAACTACCAGGAGCTGTCTGATCTGGAATTGCTCGAGCATGTCGGCGATAAAGACCGAGACGCTCTGGCGACGCTGTATGACAGGTACGGCAGGAGGGTGTTCGCACTCGCGGTGAGAATTCTTAGCGATGCTGTCAGCGCTGAAGAGGTAACACAGGACGTATTCCTCAGCGTCTGGCGACGTGGGGCTACTTACACGTCGAAAAAAGGGAAATTCACTACCTGGCTGTTTTCTATCGCACACAACCGAACTATCGATGAGTTACGTAAGAGAAGACGCGATCGGAGCAGAAGCAACGACGACATCGATGACCATTTGAACCTCGAGTCTGGAGATATTTCACCGGCAGATGCCACGGTGGCTCAATCAGAGTACGCCAGGATACGAACTATACTGGAAGCGTTACCGGAAGAACAAAAGAACGTGGTAGAGCTCTCCTATTTCAAAGGGCTCACTCAAACTGAAATTGCGGAAAAGACGGGCCAACCACTCGGCACGGTCAAAACAAAAATGCGGTTGGCTCTGAAAAAACTACGAACAGAACTAAGTGCTGAAATGGGCGCGCAAGAATGACGGACCTACAAGAAACTAATAGCCAATTGGATCCGCGGTTCGAAAATCTAGCAGGGTACGTTCTCGACGCACTCGACAGCGATTCCGAACGTGCGGAAGTTCAAGCCCTGATCGAAACTGACCGTGCGGTTCAGGCGGAATACGATGAACTGGCGGAAACCGCCGGGATCCTGGCGAATGCTGTGCCCCCAACTGTCCCTCCGGCCAGGTTAAAGACCCGCATTCTGGAAATGGCCGCTGCCGACTCGATCTCGGTGGGCACCGGAGTTCGCCGACCTGCAGTTCTGCCTTCGACAGTCTGGTGGGCGCGGGCCGCCCGCTCAACCTACGTGGGGACCGCTGCGGCTGCCGTTCTGATCCTAATTGTCGCTGGCACACTCGGGTATCAGAACAACAGCCTGGGCAACGAAATCGACTCGCTCCGAATCGAGCGAGATGCCGAAGCCGCCGAAGTTGACAACCTCCGGGCGGCGTTATCGAC
>JAQBVG010000093.1 GCA_027623655.1 Chloroflexota bacterium | reverse complement strand
CGATGAACTGCCATCTACAGTCAGGACAATGTCGTACAGGTTGCGGTCTTCGGGTTCTGTGTCGGCCAATTCGGCAAACCAGGCCCGCCGATCATTATCAAAGCGCCGCACAAGTTTGGATGCTTCGCCAATTCCGACGTGAAGCCGTCGTGCCAGCCTGTGCTCACGGTGTTCCCTGGGAGCAAACATCCCAACATGAACAACTCCGGGTGTCTTGCTCAAATTGAGGCAGCCACCCCGTTTCACGACAACAGAGTTTCCGAGGCTCCTGAGATCGGCCGAGGTAGCGTAAAAAGCATCACGATACTCGTCGGTGCTGATCTGGTCCGGCAGATACCGTTTTGTATCCGGAGAGTCCCTCCAGAATCCAAAATCTACCGCCAGATGCGGATCCCAGCCGTACGAAGCGGAACGAAACAAACCGTACTCAAGGGCATTTGCGAATCGAATTCGTTTACTGCCGAATGCAAGTTCTTTTCGAATCACGGCATCGACGCTTGCGTCCAGTCGACGCGCTAGTTTCCGAATCGCGAGCGTTCTAACAACCGGGAGTCCCAATTTCCTTGAGACTGCTGCGCCGACCTCATGTCCACCGGCTCCGGCCTGCCCACCCATGGTGATAGTCAACATTGGCTCCACCCCCTTTTTGATCGAACTAGAAGCGTCAGTCGTGAATGGACTCTACCATAAGTTAGTGAGCGATTACAAACTTATAATTAGGGCTGCAAGGCCACCGCGGGGTATTGATTCCACTCAGTGGGGCGTCAGCGGGAAGGAATTCTTCAGCGACATCGCGTCGAATGGCTATGTTCCGGCAGGTGATACCGACTACCACGATTCGATCGGACGTATGCGACCTCGGCTGCCAGAAGGCGTTGGAGTGATCTAAGCCGATTTAGCGTTCAGCGCTTGTATCTTGGCTTTTTGACGCCGTTTTCTGATCACTTCGAGCGAGTGTTTGAGCTTGGCGACAAGCGACCCGTCGTCCCAGGGTTCATTTGCGAAGGCAATAGCGCCATGGAACTCGGCCAGACGTTGTTTTTCAGGTGAGCTCGACTTGTACGTTACAAACATAGAAATCGCTCTGCCGGTGTCTGACTCTTTGACAGTGCGCATAACACTGCGTGTGGGGATGTCGGGCATTTCCCAGTCGATCACCAGCATCACCGTTCGATTCTGCGCGCATGCTTCGATCGCTGCCTGCGAAGACTCTACTTCAATGACTCTCAGCGCTTCATTGATCCGCTCGATTGTTTCGGCGAGTACAGTCCGTTTTTGTGCATCGGGATGCGCAACGACCACACAGAAAGGACGCTTACCCTCCTTCACCGGCGCTCGCAGTGAAGAAAGTCGCGTTGTGTTTGTTGACTGTGCGGCAGCCTCAATGTTTTCTGCCCCGTCGTCGTCATCGCCATCGTCATCGTCGTCCGTGGCAACTTCTGAGAGCTGTTGGGGTTCGGCAGAATTTTCACCGCATTCGACGGGAATCACTCTGTCGATGATGGCGGTAGCACCAACACTTTTCTGCACGTAGTCGCTGGCACCGGCAGCGACAGCCGCCCTGACATCGTCGAGACTTCCGACGTTCCCACAGGCAACTATTTGTCCATGTACCAGTTGCTTCAAGTTCTTGATCAGCACACTTGCGGGTGTATCCGTGTCATCGATATCGACGATCACGAGATCGGGCTTGAATTCAGTCGTACTATCGATCCCGTCGCTTGCAGAGTTAACGACAAGGGTCGCATGACCGCGTTTTTGAATTTCGGTGTCAAGCAATGAGGCGAAATCCGAATCGGGATCGATTACGAGGACTTTGAGCATTGATGAATGTTCCGCGATCGTAGAGGGTTGTCCGGTGAACCACTCAAGCCAGATTACGCGTCACGCAGTTCGCACAAGTACGTGAAAACACGGACTTTGGTACTGGGAAACCGTTAATTGGATCACAGGTCTGCTCTGCGATCGTTGGAGCAATAGGATCGAAGACTACGGGCCGAATCGCTCTATTCGAATGTCGTCGTAGTTCAATCCGGAATCGAACAACATAGTGGCGATCGACTCGACAAAGCCTGTCCCGCCGCATATGTATGCCCGTTCTGGCTTCTGACCACTTGCTTTCACCGCGGATTCGATCATCTGGATATCTATTCGTCGGGTAGGTCCCGTCCAATCGGCGTGTGCGTCTCTGGTGAGGGTGACTACCGAACGGAATGTTGGATCGGACACCATCATGTGTTCCAGTTCGCCGCGGAAAAGAATGTCCTGCTTGGTGCGAACACTGAACAACAGTGACCCGGTTGCCCTCTTCGGTGATGAAAATCGCTGCCTGAGCATCGACATTATCGGCGCGATTCCAGATCCACCTGCGATGAATATGACAGGTTTCGCTAATTCGGGACTCCACGTAAAGTGGCCGCCAATTGGACCTCTGATCTCTATCTCTTCGCCCGGTTGTACCGCTTCGTGAAAGTAACTCGACACTTCGCCGTCATGGATCAATTCGATTGCGAACTCGAGGATGCCTGGATCTTCAGGAGAGGAAGATACTGAGTAGCTCCGCTGGGCCTTGTAGCCGTCCGGGGCTGTCAGGCGTATGTCGAAATGTTGGCCAGCACGAAATTTGCGTGGCTCGGCCATCTTCAAGCGAAACAGTTTCACCCGCGGTGAGGCGTCGACTATCGATTCGACAGTAGAGGATTGCCAGATAAGTCCCGGTCCCGGGGCAACTGCCATGATCTAGTCGCCGGAGTAGCGCTGTTCTTTCCAGGGGTCACCGTACATGTGGTAGCCGTATTGCTCCCAGAAGCCCGGCGTGTCCTGATCCATGAATTTCAGCCCCCTGACCCATTTCGCCGACTTCCACAGGTAAAGATGCGGGACAAGGAGACGTACCGGTCCACCGTGTTCGGGTGCAAGTGGTTCGCCATTGTAGGTGTGTACCAGCAAACCCTTGCCATCGGTTATGTCTTCCATGGGAACATTCGCAGTGTAACCACCGTCACAGCGAGCCATCACAAATCCATCGACCGGCTCGATCCCGGCGTCGTTAAACAGGGTGTCGATCGAGACGCCACGCCAGTCGGTATCTAGCTTTGACCACTTGGTCACACAGTGAAGGTCAGTTTTGAGGTCGGTCTGAGGCAGCGCATTTAGTTCGTCCCACGACCACTTACCAAGGACTTCTGACCCATCTGAATTCGAGCTTTCGATTGTAAATTCCCATGTCGCGATATCGACGCGGGGTGTCGGACCGGCGGAAAGAACCGGGAATCCGTCTTCGAGATACTGCCCCGGTGGAATGGCCCGTGTCGGTTCAGCCCTTTTTCGTCCGAAAAATTTGTTGTTGATCATGCTTCAGCCCGGGATCAGGTTTAGCTCGAAAAAGAATTTCGAACCGTTGTTCGTGTTAGCGATTGCCTCGTAGCCCAGTATATTGGCCGGAGGACGTAAGGTCACACCGAATGGATCACATCGAACAGGAGTCTTCAATATGGCATCGACCATGAGGTTGAACGGCAAGAATGCAATCGTAACCGGCGCCGGAAACGGGATCGGAAGAGCGATAGCGATAAGGTTCGCTGAGGAGGGAGCGACGGTCGCCGTTGCTGAACTTGAGGAAGATGCGGGACGAGAGACAGTCGATCTTATTGAGCAGGGCGGGGGAGTTGCGTTGTTCATCAAGACCGATACCTCCGACTCGGTATCGGTGAATTCGGCCATTTCTGCGACAATCTCAGCTCATGGCGATCTCGACCTGCTGGTCAATAATGCTGCAGCATTTGTCTTCGGCAAAGTTGAGGATGTAACGCAGGACGACTGGGCCAGAGTGTTCGGAGTGAACGTTATTGGCTACGCGAACTGCGTTCGTGAAGTATTGCCGTCGATGCGACGAAAAGGGAGCGGGTCGATCGTCAACATTGCGTCGGTCTCATCGTTCATAGCCCAACCTGCGTTCATTCCATACAACGCTTCCAAGGGCGCAGTCGCACAGTTGACTCGATGCCTGGCTATGGACCTCGCGACGGACAATATCCGTGTCAACGCGGTCTGCCCCGGCTCCATCCGGACCAGGGCGACGGATCGGCACATCGAATCACTGGGCCTCGATCCCGAGAAGGCATATCAGGAATTCGGCAAAGATTCGCTCATGAAGAGAATGGGCAAGCCTGAAGAGATCGCATCGGGCGCTCTGTTCCTGGCATCGGACGACTCTTCGTTCATGACCGGAGCGCAACTTGTTATCGACGGCGGAGCGACGATCGATTAGGTTTCGTTTCGGTCCTGATTTGCGGGAACTGACTCAGGCAATTACCTGTGTGTTCAGTAGCGGTTCGGTGTGTAGGAAACGCGTGTGTAGGGACTTCACGTATCCCAACTTGCGCACTGTTCGACATTAGCGCCGTTCGATGCCTTCTAGGCTAAGAAGATGCGGCAGCAATCATTTTTGAGTCAGACCGATCCGCTCGGTCGACAACGCGGCGCGGTCGCGATCGAGGTAGCGATCATATCGATCGCCGGCCTGATCGCTGCGATTTTCGGCACGATAGCTATGCTCGGGACCTCGTTCTTGATTACGGACGACGGAGAAGCAACCGTCAACTACGGATTCGCCGGGTCGGCCTCGAAGTTGATAGTGCGGAGTGGGCTAGTAGCCGAGAGCGGCGAAATCGACGTTGATGGCGATGACACGATCCTGCTTAGCGGGGTCGACGAATTAGCCGTCGCTAAATTGAAATTTGTTGTCGAGCCGGTCGCAGACATCATCATCGATCTGACACCGCCAAACATCGTCGACGATACGCTAACCGACCCGGATTCAAGCGGGTTTAGTACCGCCGCCAGGATCAGCGTCAGTTGGGACGAATTCACCACCAACTCGGCGGAATGGTCAGTCGTATTTCTGGGCGATTCCAACGGTGATTATTTTCTTGAACACGGTGAGAGGGCGGAACTTACCATCTGGTTGCACCAGTACGACGGCACGAACGTGCTGTATGACCTTGGTAGCGGCAGCGCAGATGGCTTTGTTGATACATCAACCGAACTTTTACAGGAGCGTGACACCTTCACGATTGAGCTCGTAGTGGGTGGTTCCAGTTCGCTTGCATTGCACCGGACACTTCCACTCGAACTTGGAATATCTGATCTGCTCGACTGACGGTCCCGCATAGATGGCAGATTTCGCCATAGTTTTATTGGGTGTGCGGCGAGAGTTGTTGGTAGTAAGCCTCTAGCCGAAATTCGAAATTATCGTGAACCATAGATAGAGGCCACCGGACCAGCGGAATCATTTCCCCTACGGCACGACAGGACGAGGTAAATGGCGCGAAGAATTATCAGGAGAAGACGACCGTCGTCCCCTCAACGCGGCGTAATTCGAAGATCGGGAAGTTCAGAGGCCGCTTTTGGCACTCGCGAGACATCCACGGTCGAGCCGGTTGGAGTCCCTGTTCTTCTCGCTATGTCCTCCAGCATACGTAGTCGCGTCTTGCCGAAGCTCGCAAACATGAAGGAACTGTCGCTGTCAGGCGCCGCCAACACGCCCGCAGAGGCAGTAAACATCCTGATACGAGATCACCCGGACGTTGTGATGCTGGATATCGACTTTGGCGGACCGCTCGAAGGTCTCGACCTTGCGAAGATGATGCAAAAGACCCGCCCGTCGACAGCGATCGTGATGCTGGTTTCCGATATCGATGCCACCGTCTTCCACGGAAAGGCTCGCCGGTTCGGCACTTCATGGAGCTATCTTCGACGAAATTCCGCAGCAAGAGCGGAGACCCTGGAATCCACGATCAAGTCAGCCATTCGGGGTGTTCAGTGGATCGATCCAGAACTGACCAGGCCCCTGTCGCAGTTGTGGAAAGTCGCCTCCGAAGCCCGTGATCTTGAATCAAAACGAGTCATAGCCGAGCCAGCGATCTTGAAGAATGCGAGGACCCGCAAACCGGTTCCCGTGTTGCAAGATGACGAAGAATTCGAGTCCGGAATTGACGACGATCTGGAACCGGATGAGGCCGACAATTCTCCAGGTGACGGTTTGAAAATCACGTCAATCACTGTCGGAAACGGCGGTATCGGTCAGCGTATCGGCAGTGTGCGTAAAGCCGAATAGGTCTCAAGCCTTGCCTGTTGGCTAGTTGATCTTCGGCAGGTGCTCCACCAGAAACAGCACAAGACCGAGGGTCAACATGCCCAACGCCACAAGGTTCAGCATCCTCAGTACGAGAAACTTTGGCAGGTGTTTCAGTAAAAAGGCTGCGCCGAGCAAACCCCACATCGCGGCATCGAACCACTCTCTAGAGTCAACCGAAATCAGTGCCAGGATGAGAAAGATCAGTGCTCCTGCGAACCCGTAGATCGATGGCGTATATATAAAGGGCATGTTTACCTTTCCTCGACAGTCGTGTTGCCGTGATTCAAGGCCGTTGATTCATTGAGCAATCGGAGTTCTCCCAAAGTGGCTTACCAGTTCGTTAGTGCGCCATCATTTCTTCGCAAACGCGGAGGCCAACCGTGCGGCGCCACTGCCGAGTGTTCGGCCGCATCGATATCGAATTCGACACCGAGCCCGGGTGCATCTGTACACCACGAGTAGCCGTCAGCCCACTCGATCTGCTGAGGGAACAATTCCGTGGCATACGAACCGGGGCGTCTAGGCATTTCCTGAACGCCCACGTTCGTTGACGCCATGGAGAGTGACACGCAGGCTGCAGCCGAAACCGGGCCGAGTGGATTGTGCGGCACGATGTCGATGTAGTGGGTTTCGGCCCAGTGTGTAATTTTCAATGCCTCCGTGAGGCCCCCCACGATACACAGGTCAATTCTCGCGTAATCGATCAGGTCCTCTTCAATGACCTCCCTGAACGGCCATTTACTTGCCCACTGCTCGCCTGCAGCGATGGGAAGGTTCACCTGCCTGCGCAGGTTCCGATAGCTGCCCTGGTTTTCCGAGCGGATGGGATCTTCGATGAAAAACGGCTTGAACCGTTCGAGGTCCTTGCACATCTGGACGACATGCGCGGTATCGAGCCGTGTATGCGCGTCGAAAGTCATCTGTATGTCCGGTCCCACAGCCTCGCGGACGCGCCCCATCTGCTCGACCGCGATTTTCATGGATTCAACTGGTTCCAGGACCGAAATGCCGGGAGTTTCAAACTCGCCGCCGGTTTCCGGTTGTCCCCAGCGGACGAACTTCCACCCGGCCTCGACCGCAGCCACAGAGTTGGCAACCAGCTCATCGATAGTTTTGCCCTGGGTGTGCGGGTAGCACACGACTTTGTTACGGACAGGACCACCCAGGATTTTGTACGTTGGCATGTCAACGGATTTGCCCTTGATGTCCCACAAAGCGATATCGATGGCTGAGATAGCACATGTGTAGACCTTGTCGGCAGGGAAGAAACCGGACCGGAACATCTCCTGCCAGAGTCGCTCGGTCTCCCATGGATCTGCACCAATGACCAGTTCAGCGAGGTGGTTTATCGCTTCAGTGATCGCACGACCCCAGTTACGAATTCCGACTTCACCCAGACCGTGATGGCCGGCATCGGTGTCGACCCTGACGATCATGTAGGCTCGGCCGCCCTCGTCCTGGACCGAAAAACTTCTGATCTGCGTGACTTTCATTTCCGTTGATCTTTCTGTTGGTTAGCGATGGGATTACCAGTTGGTGAACGCGCCGTCGGGACGCCGGAAGCGTGCGCCAACGCCCCGGGGGTTGACGTAAGCCCTTTCGGCCGCGTCTATATCGAAATCAACGCCCAGGCCGGGCACGTCGGGGCACCACGAGTAGCCCTCGTCCCACTCGATCTGTCGTGGGAAGAGGATGTTGTCGACGGTACCGGGTTGGCGAGGCATTTCCTGAACACCTACGTTCGTAGAGGCCATGCACAGCGACACGCACGCTGCCGCCGAGACCGGCCCGAGCGGGTTATGGGGCACGATGTCGATGTAGTGGGTCTCGGCCCAGTGGGTTATCTTCAACGCCTCCGTGATTCCGCCAACAATGCAGAGATCGATTCTCGCGTAGTCGATCAGGTCTTCTTCAATAACCTGGCGAAATGGCCACTTCGATCCCCACTGTTCGCCAGCGGCGATTGGCAAGTTGATCTGTCGTCGCAGGTTTCGATATGTTCCGGGATTCTCTGAACGGGCGGGGTCCTCGATGAAAAACGGCTTGAACTGTTCCAGTTCCCGACACATCTGAACCGTTAACGCCGGGTCGAGGCGGGTGTGCACATCGAAGCACAGTTGAGTCTCCCAGCCGACGGCATCACGAACAGCGGCAAACGAATCAATCGATATTCGGACCGACTTGAGCGGGTCGAACACCGCTGTCATATCCGTGTCGAATTCTGAGGTTTCGAGCTGGTGCCAGCGAAGGAATTTCCAACCGGCGTCGACATGCCTCTTTGCGCTTTCGACAAGATCGGGGATGTTCTGGCCCTGGGCGTGCGGATAGCTCAAAACTTTGTTGCGCACCGGCCCGCCGAGCAACTTGTAGACAGGCTTATCGACAGACTTTCCCTTGATGTCCCACAGTGCGATATCGATCGCTGAGATTGCGCAGGAGTAGACGGTATCGGCGGGGAAGAATCCAGATCGAAACATTTCCTGCCACAGCCGTTCGGTCTCCCACGGATCGGCGCCCAGTACAAGCTCGGAAAGGTGCTCGATAGCCCTGGTGATCGCGAGGCCACGGCCGCGCATCCCGATCTCGCCGAGTCCATAATGTCCGGCGTCGGTGTCGACTCGTACTATGAAATATCCACGACCGGATTCGCCGCTGACCGAATAGCTTTTAATTTGGGTTACTTTCATATCTCTGCCTGTCGGGTCGTGCCTGGCTTCGTGGCCTCGTTACCTGGCCCAGTATCGGGCGCTGGCTTCCGGCTTTGTGTACGGAATCGGCGGAAGTGTAACTCTCTGGCGCACCGGACGAACCTTTTGCGAGTGGATCAAACAATCAAATGTCGATTCAACTAGTGAACCGTCGCATCTCGAACGGAGAGTCATGGCTATAACGGTCGGGCAGTCAGCCAGCCGATCGATGGTTGTGACAACAGATATCGTTCAGAAATACGGCGAGCTGACCGGTGATTTCAACCCGCTTCACTTTGATGCGGACTTTGCGTCAAAGACCAGGTTCAGGCGATTGATATCGCAGGGCGGAATCGCGGTCGGGCTGGTTCACGCATTAGTCGCGATGGAGTTGCCAGGTCCGGGCACGGTGTTTACCGAGCAGCACTGGAGTTTTCCGGCGCCGGTGTACATCGGCGACACCATCACGGCGACCGGGACAATTACGGATTGGCGTGACGATAGACACCGCGGCGGGATGGATTTCGTAATCGTCAATCAGGACGGAGTCGAAGTGCTGATCGGTAAAACTGGAATCTACCAGGCGGTTCCCCGCGCTTGACTCCGGTCTGCAATCTCAACCTACCGGGTGCATAGATTTCTAGGAAAAACTAACCTCCGAGCCAGACTGAAATCGAAACCCGTTTGCATCGGATGACGTTATTTCGTCGAGCGGGTTCGCGGTCTGGGAGGCTGAGATGACGATGGCAGAGACCCCTACTGGGAAGCTGCACCCAATTGCTAAATGGTCGTTGGTAATCGGACCGATCCTGGTAGTGATTTTCAATTTCTTGCTGCCAACCAACGGGGTCGATCCAGTAAATCCGGAAGACTCCAAAACATTTATTGCCGAGCTAGGAGCTAACGCAGATGTCGCGCAAATCTACATGGTGATAATCCTGCTCGGAATCATCCTGTACACGAGAGCGATCATCGGGCTCTGGCAGGTTACTGCGCAGAATGGCGTCGCCCAGCAACGCATGGGCATTGGTGTGCTGGGTGGGGTAGCGGCGTTGAGTCTTTGGGCGGTAGTAATTGGTCTGGGACTGGCTGAAGCCAGTGTCGCCGATAAGGTTGTTGCTGCGACGGCTGGTGCACAGGCTGGAGTAGCAGGTGCTGCTGAGTCAGCCGCCGCCGCTGGTACGGTCGCGAGCGCATTGCACGCCGCATTCTTCGGCATTTATCAGGCCGCAACATATGTGGCATATATAGCGCTGATTCCGCTTGGTGGCGGGCTCGCAGTCGGTGGCATCGTCCGAAAGGAATGGGGCTGGGCGATTTCGCTTATCGGTGTTGCAACGCTGATCCTGACATCTATATTCCCGGTGAAGACCGAAGAGGGGATTATGATATTCGGCATCATCGCGGTCATCTGGGGGGTTGTATTCCTCGCCATGGGATTGCAGATCATGCGGCAGGACATGAAATAGACCGTTCAACTCTCCCACTCATCAGAGGCGTACCGTCAGGTGCGCCTCTTTTCTTTCCGGTCTATCCGGGGTGATCGGAGCACTAGCAGGGTGCTGAAGAATCCGTGTTTTCCCGTTTGAAACGTTGTTCGGGCGAAGTTGGTGGGGGCC
>JAQBVG010000092.1 GCA_027623655.1 Chloroflexota bacterium | reverse complement strand
GAGCCGATCTCACCCGACATTCCCAGTATCTCGGCGGGTTTCGATGTCGTCATCTCGACTGCCTGTTCGAACGAAATACCGAGAGTCATCACTTTGCCCATGCACTCGGTCAGCGAAAACACCGGACCTGCAAAACGACTGGCCGCCGCGATATCTGAACTGATGGTGTCGGGGAGAAATCCGTTGTCGATGATTTTCTGTGCTCCCTCGAACGAGAAGTTTCCGCCGCCGACCCCAATGTCGAAATAGACACCACGGTCACGCGCTTCCTGGGCCTGCGGAATCATTGAGTCATCGGCAAGTAGAGCACCGATCTCGCCGCTGAGTGTGTGGGTCACGACATCGCCAGCGGTCAGTATGTTCGTCAGAAGCTCCGCCGTAATTCCGGGCGCCGAGCGATCATGCCCTGCGATATCTCCCACATGGACCATCAACATCGATTCTGACTCGGTCGCAATGGCCTTCGCGGCCCTCGGCAACTCGATTCCAAGCGCTGTAATACCCGGCGAAACCATGCGCGCCTTGATGCCCTTGATCATGTCGGACGAGACGATCGCCTGCACCGCCGCTACGTGATTGATATCGTCGGCCGACTTCACTTCGGGGAGATTTGCCACGCCCATCGAGCCGAGGTTGATCAGCGCAAATACCCTCGTCGAGGCCTGCGGGGCGACGTAATTTACGAACCCTCCGACGTTTAGTGCACCGGTCGAGCCTGCATCGAGAATCGTGGTCACACCGGCATTAACACCGGCAATATCCGGAGTCACCAGGAAATCTTCGTGCGCAGGTTTTCGAATACCGGCCGCTGCGTGAGTGTGCAGGTCGATAAGACCCGGTGTGACGACGAGGCCAGTCGCATCGATGACCCGGGCCGTTTTAGCGGTATCAATATTTGCTTCGACCGCCGCGATCTTGCCGTTGACGACCCCCACATCGAGCCTCGCGTCGATGCCGCTTGCAGGATCAAGTACTCGCCCGCCAGAAATGACTAGATCGTAAGAAATTGGTTCAGTTGGCATTTTTTATCAGTTGGGTCGCGTGTGTTGTTGTCACCCTGAACTAGACTCAGGATCTACCGGGCACCCGGATAAGGGTTAGTCAATCCAGCCCGCGATTGTGACGCAGCCACCACCGATTGTCATCCCGGGGAAGCCCCGCCAGCGTCGGCGTTCAACTGGAAACCGAGCGCGTCACCACGATGCTCCTCGCGATAGGAACGCTTCGCTTGCTGACGTAGAATCGGCGGCATGCGACAGACAGCCGGAGACATCAAGGAAGCAGCCGACCGTATTTTCTCTCCGCTTGACTGGTTTGATAAGTGGTTGCGTCGAGGCGAAATGATCGCTCTCGCTGTCATTGTCGTCGCTTCTTGGCTCGTAGGGCGTATTGTCCCCTTGCCGAGCGTCACACACAGATTCGTAGGCGGCGACGGGGTCGTTCTGTCAGAGAAAACCGTCCGATCACCAGAATGGCTGCTTAGTATTGCGATATTTTTTCTGCTGCTCTTTTTTCTGGCCTTTTGGGCCTTGCTAAGAAATGTCAGGACCCACCGTAGCGAAGGGAAAATTGGCATATCGCCGCTTCCGGTGCCGTTCACTGAAAACTCCAAAGGCCAGTTGCGGCTCAAGGACAGGCTAAGGAGGTTGCGCACCGATTTCACGAGGATGGATATTCTGTTTGTCAGCAACAACCATCGACCTCTTGCTGAATCTATCAATTCGGTCTTCGATGCAGCGGAATGGAGGACGAACTTCACCAACGTGCCATTGGATAGATACCGTAATGAACTGATAAGCGGTATTGAAGTTAAAGGGTCTAGTCAATTTCTTGTTGAACAAGTCGTTGCCGCTTTGCAAGAAGCAGGTGTTCCCGCTTTGAAATCAGTGATAGCGACTTCCGAAGTCAAACTTAGCGATACTAAAAACCTTCATAATCAAGGTGCAGTTCACATCACAGTTGGGCATCACTGATTTTCGTCAAATTCCAAAAAAGTCAGCCGAAGAGCGTGAACCAACGCCAATGGAGCGTACCGATAGATCAATGAGATCGCTCTAGCCGTTTACATGAAACACCATGAAACGCACCAACTCCATCGCGCTTTTCCCACCCCCTGTGCCATCCGCCCCTTGCCAGAAACCGCCCACCCATACGAAACTGAACCACAGAGAGAAACGCGGTAGACGGACGGGCACAGGGCCACCCCCAATAAAAGCGCGACAGGCTCTCAGGCAACCTGTTTTCGATTTCGGACCGGCCAGGCATCGTCTGATCAACGATCCAACTCTGGCCCCTGATCGAAGCAAACGCCCAGCAGTGTCCACCGGCAGTGTCAACCAGCAGTGTTCAAAGTAGGCAACATAGGACAGTATTGCCCTGTGTTGCCTGCTACCTGGCAGGTAGACGCGCCGATGGCACCAGTCAGCAGACGCCCTTCACAGCTCCCGCATTTAGCGAGATTCAACTGCCATTCTGGTTCCTCCTCCCGGTCAGGGAGGGGGTCAGAGAGTGGGAGATTGAGGCACTCAGGTGCGAATGCACCCCCGGTGTCCGACACCCCTGGTGGCAACTCGTATTAGTGTCAACGGACCACAAATGCAAATCAGGTCGTGGGGCTACCAGGCCGTTAATCCCAGGCAATCCGATTCCATCGGGAACGCCTCCAAACCAGCGAACGGTCCAACCGGGACCGCAAGCTACTCCCGTCCTCTCGAAGGACCCCAACTTAGTACCTGTCCACGATCGTCAAAACGACAATCACCCGATAACACCAGGTCCGCCAACGAAAACGGAACCTGGGAGGGCCGGACACCACTCGAATTCCCGGGTAGTCTCGGTTATTTAGATGCCTCTTTTAGAAGCACTACATCACCGGTCAACGTGCGACTTTTCGACCTTTCGGAAAACGTCACGCCTGACCCGAACGCTATCCCTCCAGGCGCTGCTGACGATAAGCAACGTTCGACAAATCGATCTTTTAGCCGACGACTAACCTCGTCGGCTAAAGTCGCGCAGTCGCCCTTTCCGGCGGCCTCAGCGCCCTTCCAGGCGCCGCCGCACTGGCCCCTCTCCGACCAACGTCGAGGAACACCGATCACCAGCCTCAGTACCTGCACCGATGCCGGAACCAAACGCGCAACGACGCTCCCGGTACTCCCGCCCTGGTACTCCCGCCCTAGTACTCCCGCAACGACCCATCAGGATTAATCAACGCTGGTCTCGTGTACGGCACCGGCGGGGAGTGTTTGAAGGCTTCTTCGTTTAGTTCGACGCCGATACCGGGTGCGGTCGGCACCTCAAGGTAGCCGCCAACTCGTTTTAGCGGCTCTTTTACCAGGTCGGCCTTCACGCCCTTGTCGTCGTCGTACGGGTATTCCTGGACCGGAATGTTGTGCACAGCCGCGTCGATCTGGACGCATGCCGCAGTCAGAACGCAACTGAGCGGATTGTGCGGCACGAGTCCCACGTACGCCGCTTCCGCGATCGCCGCGATCTTCTTTACGTTCGTGATCCCGCCTGCGAGCGACAGGTCCGGCCGTACAAACGCCGCTCCCTGGTGATTCAGCAAATCCCGGAACTGGTAGATCGTGTAAAGCCGCTCACCCATCGCGAGGGGAATCGGCTGTTGCCGGGCGACCCAGCCCCACTGGTCCATGTTTTCTGGCTCGATCGGGTCTTCGAAGAAGTAGAGGTTGAACGGCTCGAGCGCCCGACCAAGTCCAATCGCTTCGGCCGGGGTCAGTCGGTTCACAACGTCTATCATCAGGTCGACATCTGGGCCCGCCGCTTCGCGGACTGCGGCCAATCGGGCGACTGCATTGTGCTGCATACCCGTGAAGCTCATGTTCTCCAGCCCACGACCTTCTTCGAAATCGGAGTTACCAAAGTCGCCAAAAGGATAGATGCGAAGTGCTGTGAACCCTTCCTCCACCCTCGCCGATGCTTCCTCGGCCAGCGATTCGGGGGTGTTGCCGCCCAGGTGTGTGTAGAGCCGCACTTTTTCGCGGGTGGGCCCGCCGAGCAGTTCGTAAACGGGCTTGTTAGCCGCCTTGCCCTTGATGTCCCAGAGTGCGATATCGATTGCACCGACTGCAGCCATCATGTCGGAACCGCCCCTGAACAGCTGGCGACGGAACATGTGCTGCCAGTGGCGCTCGATATGAAGCGGGTCCTTGCCGACGAGATATTCTGCACAGTACTCGACCGCAGCTCTGGGTACGAATGGCGTCCCGCCTGTGCCGGATGCCGGGTGAAGCTCCCCGACCCCGGTAAGCCCCTCGTCGGTCTCAACCTTCACGTAGTTAAATCGATCAGCAGAAAGAGTGGTTACAGCCGTAACTTTCATATGTGTTTCTTTCTTTTGGGAGGGGAAACCGGCCTCGTTCAGACGGTCAGGATGAAGAGAATCCCGCGAATTGAACACCTGCGACGGTAAAACGGCAATAGGCCCTCAAGATCGAGTCGACTCACTACTTCAAGAGTTGCTTCACCTCTTCGACATACCTCGGAATCAGAGCCATCACGGGCGCAAGTTGTCCGGGGACCTCTTCTAGCTCAACACCGAACGCCAGAGCGTGTGGCAACGACCTGGCAATGTCGAGTACAGGCCGAACCAACGTCGACAGTTCAATCGCTGAATCGACGGAAGAACTCTTGTACGCCTGTCGGATCAGATCGGACGAACGCTGCCTCGATAGCTCAACAGCACTCGACTCGATATTCCCTTCACCCCATCTGGCGTAATAGTGATCGTCAGTCAAACTGAACGGCGCGCGTGATAGGTGCAGCGAATGGAACCCGTTGAATTGGCCTAGGTGATGTGCAGCGGTGACGAAGTTTTCCAGATTCCACGGGGGTTGCACTGCAGACGACAGATCTTCCAACCACATCACCACATACCGATCGGAGCGTGATTCAGACAAGTAGCAACGCGCGGCTCTGAACGGGACTAGGTCCCCATCGAACAACGAATTTTCGTACACAAGCTGTTCTAGTTTGGGATCGACCCACCGGGCGGCATCCTGGGCTGGCATTTCTAGATTCGGATCAATTATTTTTACAACTGACGACCATTGTTTAGTTGCCGGACCCGATGCCGCGGCGCCGGAAACGTTCACAATGCCGATCGTCCGGCTATCGTTGTGACTGCTAGTGATCTCATTGAACGTGGCGCCCCGGCGAGTTTCGCCGACTCGTCACCTAACACACTACGCGCAACCTTTGTAAAAGTTTCGTTGCTGGTACTTGCCAGTAGTTTGTCGACTTGTGGATTCATCTAAAGCGACTTTTCGACTCGTTCGAGTAACAGCGTTAGTTCTTCGACATATTCTGGATACATTGCGATGACTCCTGATTTGGCCTCTGGAAACTCCTCATACGGGACTCCGAACCTGTGCTCCGCCCAGCGAAGCAGCTGTTCGTTCGACGGCAGATTTGCGTAGTTCAATGCCATGAATCCGGGTCTCGCAAGATACCCGGCAAATTGTGCGAAAAATCCAATTCGAACATGATCGAGATTCCCGCTCCAACCGGTAGATTGGAGCCCTTCCATGTAGGAATCGAAAATGTCCCGTTCGTGACGCGCGACCAGGTCGAGTTCACCGCCCGTAAACGAGACGGCAGAACCGAGAAGAACGCCAATATCGCAGCCCATGGGGTCCTGGGTGAGCGTGGCCCAGTCAATTCCCACGGTAACTTCGCCCATCGGAAACAGATCCCTCGCGTGACTGTCGCCGATGCAGAGGTCGTGGGGAAGTTTCTTCGATATCTCGAATATCTGAACCAGCTGTGCGGCCAGTTGGACACCCGATTCGACCGGTGATTCGACGTAAAACCGGCGAACGATTTCATCATCCTTTCGTTCCAGCAGTCGGTCGTAATTTGACCGAAAGATCGTGGGGTCAAGGCGGAGCGAAAAAGAGTCGCGAGCTACCTTGATTGGTAACTCGGTTGCGTTCACGGAGTGATGTCCGTTGATCTGGCCAATGTGACTGGCAGCATCGACAAATTGCTCAATATTCCACGGTGGCTGTAGCGCACCTGAGAGGTCTTCCAGCCACAGAATCGTGATGCCGGTAGCTGATGACTCTGTCCAGTAGCACTTTGCCGGCCTCAGCGGCAGTTCATCTTCAGCGAACAATCCGAGGTCATAGACCTTCGACTCGTTTTCCGGGAACACCCAGTGTGACGCCGAATTCGGAGGTTTCGACAGATCAATGACTTTCACTACAGAGGACCAGTTCGCCCTGATTCCAGCCGATTCGGCAGTACCAGTAACTTTCACAATGCCGATCGTCCGGTCATCGTTGTGACTGTTGGTGATCTCGTTGAACGTTAGCGCCCCGGCGAGTTTCGCCGACTCGTCACCTAACACACTACGCGCAACCTTTGTAAAAGTTTCGTTGCTGGTACTTGCCAGTAACTTTTCGACCTGTTCGTTCATTGGCTCAGCCCTATTTCCTGTCGGAGCAAACTCGGCCGTAAAAACCGTAATACGGCGGCACTCTACAACATTTGTATGCATATCCGAACGGTTTGACCCGATTCGATCGTGCCGGTGTTAAACTCGCCGGGAATTTTCTGTAGTTGTCGCGTGCGGCGCTGTCGCGTTCAACTCCTTTTTCACCGTTTCGTTTTCATCGTTTCTCTTTCATCGGGCTTTACAGGGCTAGAAGGATCGAATCTCATGGCAGGACCGTTGCGCGTCGGATTAGTTGGCGTTGGCCAGCGTGGGCTTCAGCATGTCCAGGCACTTACAGACATGCAGAACGACGAGATTATTCAGATCACGGCGCTTGCAGATCCTTACCCTGAAAACCTCGAAGAATCGAAGATTTCAAAATACGTCGACGGGTTCTCGCCTGCAGGAATCCAGATGTTCGACAGTGCTGACGGCATGATCGAATCGGGTCTGGTTGACGCCATCTGGTTTGTCATTCCCCCCAATCAGCACAGGGGCGAGATTGAGCGGGCTGCTGAACGAGAGATCGCCATATTTGCCGAGAAGCCGCAGTCGCTGTTCCTCGACGACATCATCAGCCAGGACGCCGCGATAACTAGGGCTGGAGTCCCGAGCACTGTCGGATTCCAGATGCGTCACGACCGTGGTTACACCGACATCGCTGCCTATCTTGAAGATAAGTGGGTCGCCGCCATGACCATGATCGCCGAGGGCGCGGTCGAGGGTCATGGCGTGAAGCACACACGAACGGAAGAACAGGGTGGCCCTGCGAACCGTGTTTGGACTGCAAACCGTGCGTGGTCGGGGACGTCGGTCGTAGAGGCCGGCATTCACCAGACCGACATCATGCGTTACTGGTCACACGACGACGTCGAGTGGGTCCGGGCGACCTACACGGAGCGTCCTAAAGAGCTGCATGCCACCGAAGGCGACAACCCGATTGCCTACACCGTTACCTACGGTATGAAAAAAGGCGGCGTTGCGAATCTGCTGTTTACGAAACCTGCGCGGTCGTACTACGGCGGCCGATTCGATTGCATCATCCACACCCACGGCACAATCAAGCTCGAGGACGACTTCGTCGACTACACGTTTGAAGATGAATGGCCGCCTGCCCAGAACCCCGGCATCGATCAGGTGCGGAAGGTAATTTCTCCCGGTCCTCACACTACGGCGATGGGCAGGGAAAGCACGCGAGCTATTGGCCAGGCGTTCGCAACCTCGATTGTCGAAAACAAACCCGAAAATCGACTGAACTCGTTCCATTCCTCGATCAACTCGCTGGCATCGGTCCTGGCTGCCAACGTCTCGAATGACCTGGGCGGTGAAAAAATCGTGATAAACGAATTCATCCACGACGACAAGTACGCCAAATACAGGAAAAACCCGAAGAGATAGACCTGCTTCCCGACCATTGCGAATCCTGTGGCCGCTCTCAGCAATTCCTCTGGTGACCGGAGAATATCTGCTGGCGAACCAATGCGAACGCTCTGGCAGATCGCAGCTATTCCCCTCCACGGCCGCAGCGGCGGGATAGCGTTGCTCCAGGAATGGCAGTCGTCTCTCCATGCTGGTTGAGACGACGGTACACATGCTCAAATGAAATCGAATCGATTCAACAGAAACTCGGCTTAGCCGCACAGGTGGGAGACATGGCAGTTGCCAGTATCAGGTGAGTGGTTCGTTCCAAATGAACTGACATTCAGCGCGATTCATGTGCGAGCGAAGACCGAGTGGGTGCACCTGTCGCTGGGAGACAGCGGCGGGAACGTCGGGCAGGGCGAGATCACTGCGACTCAACTCGACCGTGACGTCGCACCGGTTGTCGCCAGACTGGCGAATCGACTCCGAGGCCGACGGATAACAGACGACACCGACGTACTCACCCTCAATAATCTGAGCGTTGAACAACTGGAAGCCGACCGAAATCTTGCTGCGGCCGTAAGCGGGTTGCGTTGCGCAGTAGCGGATGCGCTTTCGCGACTCCTGCAGGTCCCGATGGTCGACTACCTGCGCGAACTCTATGACCACCCAGGCAGGGCTGAGCGCAAAGTTCAGCTCTACTCGAACATCAATCGCTCCATGCTGCCCGATGACAATGGCCTGGTCGATCGTTCGCCCGACTCGTTTGCCGAGATGGACCAGCGAGCCATGGAGGCCGGGTTTACCACCGCGAAGTGCGCTCCCTTCGACGAGGCGCGGGCGCCCTTCAAATCGTCGGGATTGCCGCGGGAAGCGGAGATGGGGCTAAACAGGATCCGCGCTACGAAGGCGATCGTGGGGCCTGATCGAAAACTGTTGGTCGACTGTCATTCGCGATTTGATCTCGAATCGGCACTTGCCCTGGAACCGGAACTGCGAGAAGCGGGTGTCGGTTGGTATGAAGAACCGGTCGACCCGATCAAGTTTCCGGACGATCTCAGGGAGATTCGTAACAAGGCTGAACTGCCCATTGCTGGCGCCGAGCACGGTTACGGAATTGGTCTGTTCACCGTGTTGATGGATGATGATGTGCTCGATGTAGTGATGCCCGATGTGAAGTTCTGTGGAGGTCCGGTCGAAGCTTATTTGATCGGCAGGGAACTGGAAGCGCGGTGGGAAGGCTCGGTCTCGATGCACTGTCCCTCGGGCCCACTGTCGCTACTGGCGTCGGCCCATGCGACCGCTGCGTTTGGGAACAAGATCCCTCTGGAACACGCTGTTTACGAGGTCGACTGGCGACACGAGGTCCTTGAGCCGTTCGAGCAGATTGAAGGCGGGTTTCTGACGCTACCCGACGGGCACGGTCTGGGTGGCAGGGTCGATCCTGTGGCCGTCGCCATGCGAGGGCGTAGTTGGACTGAGTAGACCCGGTTAAATGGTCTATTCTGGGATCAACACGTGCCGACTTGAGGTCGCCGCCCGTCGAACTAATCGTGGTTATCCGGATATGACCCGCGCACGGAGTTCTTGTTGATGTGTCTACCGTTACCGGCGTAAAGGGTCCGAATTTCGTCCATCGCTCCGAGTTGATGGAGATGTTGATCGCCTTAGAAATCGAGCAGGGAGCCAGTTTCTTCGTCGAGATGCGCCCACCGGGAACCTCGTTGCCAGAGAGCTGGAACTGGCTGCCAAAAACGGCCCAACAGTCTGAAAACGGCATCGTGCTCGTAACCGAAACGATCCCATCGGCACCAGCTCGACCACGAATCGCGCTGCTACCGCCGTTTCCGCTAGTTGCTGAAAGTGAATCAAATGTATTCGACGATCTTCGTCGGTTCGTGTCCACGCCGCGGACAGTGGGAATAATCCTGTTGCGACTGGGTCACTATGCAATCGGGATCGCTGAAGACGGGAAACTTATTATGACGAAAAGCGGCACACGGTTCGTCAAGAATCAGCATCGGAAAGGCGGACAGTCATCGAATCGATTCAGGCGTGGTCGCGAGAAATGGATTCGAGAACTGTTCGACAAAGTTGGCGAAGAAGCCAACGAGAAATTCGGTGAGTATCCCGGTCAGATTGATCACCTGGCGCTTGGCGGCGATCGGGTGGTCCTGGGTCATTTCTTGAAAAGAATCACGCTCGTTGATGGCCTGGCCGACCGTGCCCTGCCGAATCGACTACCAGTGGAACAACTCGGCCGAAAAGCCCTTGACTCAGCGGTGCTGGATACGTGGTCGTTCAGAGCGTATGAGCCTGAATTTGAGGAGTAGCAGCCAGGTTCGTTCGGGATAATGCCGGATTAATGTGTGCACGCCCAGAGTGAGACCAGACCGGTAAACGTGTAGCTTTGACTTATGCGGACTGGCCGATTCTTGAAACGACTGCTAATCGCGCAAACCGATTCGGAAGAGGATCGGTCTCGACAGGGCGCGCCCGATAGCAACGTCGACTTACCTGTTCAAGAAGTTAGTACGAACACTGACGAGGTACAGTCCGGACCGGCGAGCGATTCGGATGAATCCGACTGGCGGACTGCGACCGAAGAAGAACTGAGACAGGCCGGTATCGACCCCGCGGCGCTTGTTGGACTTCAGCAAAGTGGGACCGTTTCGGTAACAAAGAGATCAGGTTGGCTTGAGCTGTTCCCTGA
>JAQBVG010000091.1 GCA_027623655.1 Chloroflexota bacterium | reverse complement strand
TGTTAATTACGCTCCGAGCATATAGACGAGAGGCGTTGTCCGCACTGGCGTCAGGTGTATTCAGTGCTCGCAATGCTACGATTAACACCCGATTTCGAGGACTGGCCCACCAGGGCAATATTTTAGGACCTGAACATGGCACGAGTACGTGTAATGTACTGGAAAGAAATACCGGTGCAAGTTCAAGCTGAGGATTCGCACGGAAGAATCTCCCGGCAGCTAGACGACCGTTTTCAAAAGGCCGCAGATGTTGTTGCGATGCGGGACGGAAGCGAAGGGACCGACGAGTACCTCGATGCCTGGGGCTTTGGCCCTTATGAAGAGCGCGAAGGGACCGCGGTGGCCGTAGCCGAGGAAGTCGCCATGAAATTGGAAAGAATCCCAGCCGATTTCTCTAAGAAAATAATCGATATGCACAGTGAAGGTACTAGAAACCCCACGCCAGGGGCGATCGACCACTGGGCGGAATCGTGATGGTCGGTACCTGTATCTAACTCTGGACAATTCCAGGACGAGCGCACTGAACAATCAGGAGAGAAGATTTGGTCGACACTGACGGACAACCCGGCATCCTTGACCGCCTCGCGGCAGGCGAGCTACTGATTTTTGATGGGGCGACAGGTACATACCTTCAAGAACACGGGTTGATACCGGGCGACAGCCCTGAACTGATGAACGCAGCTGCGCCGGACGTGATTAAAGGTATGGCGAAGACCTACTTCGACGCTGGATCGGACATAGTTCTGACCAACACCTTTGGTGGCAACCGGTTCATGTTGAAGAAATACAAAGCAGACGATCGCCTGTTTGAACTGAACAAACTCGCTACAGAACATGCGCGTTCTGCTGCACCGCCAGGCAAGTACGTCTCAGGATCGATCGGGCCGACCGGTGAATTCATCGAGCCTCTCGGAAACGTAACCGAGGATGAACTGTATGAAACATTTACCGAAATGTCTCGCGCTTTCGAGGCTGGCGGTGCGGATGCGGTGATGATTGAAACCCAACTTGGGCTGGAAGAAGCCAAACTCGCTGTCAGAGCGGCCAAGGAGAACACCAACCTTGTCGTGATGTCGACGATGGTGTTCGACAAGGGGCCTCGCGGTTATTTCACCATGATGGGAGTCACTCCGGAGCAGGCCGTCGAAGGACTGCAAGAGGCCGGCGCAGATATCGTCGGCACCAACTGCGGTAACGGCATTGAGCGAATGGTGGAAATCGCAACCAGGATGAGGGCAGTCACCGACGGTTATCTCGTGGTTCAGTCGAATGCCGGTCTACCGATCATCCGCAACGGGCAAACCTGCTATCTTGAGACACCGGAATTCATGGCTGAACACTTTCAGCGATTGGCCGAACTACCGATCAATATCCTCGGTGGTTGCTGTGGCACTACCGCGGATCACATACGTGCACTCGTAAAGTCCGTTAAAGGTGAACCGACGCTGGCGTAATACCGCTTGGAGAGATGATTGATGGCATCGCTGGCAGAACGACCTTCCATTGCAGAGCGCGTCCGCGAACTTGGCCACTGTATCGAGTTGGTTTCGATAGACCCTCATTTTCACAACGTAACCTTCGGCCTTTACATCAAAAACGGATTGTTGACGATCTGGTCGTTTAGCAATCGAGAGGGTATCGCTGAACGTATTGAGCAGATTCGTGATCGATGCACGAAACTAGGTGATGTTGTTGCCGTAGACGGTACAACCAATCAACTGAGGCTGATATCAGACCTGGTTCTGGATCGGGCGCTGAGGTTCATGTTCACCGCAGCTGTCGAAAAGGACCCGTCACAGGAAATCCCCGCGGGCAGAATCGAAGTCGCCGACACAAAGACCAAGCTAACGTTGATCCTTGAAGGTTCCGAAGAGGACGGCAAGTATGTTTACACCGTATCAACCGAAGGCGAGGCGGAACGTGCCGATGCCAGGGTACGAGCGACCGTAGGCGGTTTTATGCGCTATTCAGGCTGCGAGCGTGTCGACACAAACAAGTTCGCGTTCCCGGATGGCAAACGATATGACAGTTTCGCCAGGCTGATACTTCCGCTCGCTCGAAATGTGAGCGCTGTGGAATCGCAACTTGCCGCCAGCGAACTCGAAGGTCAAATGACGACCCAGACACTGGGTTTCTCTCAAAGTTAGTTCGAACAACAAGGCAATTCCGTTCAGCAGACGGGACAAAAATATGTCACCTGTAATCGAAAAAATGAAACCCCGAGACCGAGTGCTGGCCGCGCTTGCTGGAAAACCGGTCGATCGTCCTCCTGTTTGCACACCCACAAATGTGGCGACCGTCGAATTGATGGATCTTGTTGAGGCGCCCTTCCCCGATGCCAATCGCAACGGTGAAATGAATGCAAGACTCGCCGCAACTGCGTACACCGAACTCGGGTTCGACACCATCGCGCCCTATTTTTCGATAATCCAGGAATCATCCGCACTCGGTTGCGATATGCAGTGGGAGCAAAAAGACAACTGGCCCACGGTACGAATGTCAAATCCGATCTGGCGCGGTTCGTCCGATGTCAAAATCCCCTCAAATTTTCTTGAGCATCAGGACACCAGGGCAATTACAGACTCGATAAGCATTCTCAAACGTGAGTACGGCGACCAGGTAGCGATTATCGGAAAAACTATGGGGCCGTGGACGCTGGCGTACCACGTTTTTGGAGTCGAGCCGTTTCTCCTCGGAACCGTCGACGATCCCGATGAGACGATGAAGGCCCTGCACGCCCTCAAAGAGATAACCATTCTTTATGGACTGGCTCAGATCGACGCAGGCGCCGATGTGCTGACGCTGCCTGACCATGCGACGGGAGATCTGGTCAGCGGTGAGTACTACAAGCGGTTCCTTCTCGAAATGCATCAAGAGTTAGAAGAGGCGCTCCCTGTTCCGATAATGCTGCACATTTGCGGAGCGACGGTAGACCGCATGCCGTATATCGCCCAGACCGGTATGGCGGCATTCCACTTCGATTCTAAAAACGACCCGGTCGAAGCGGTTGCGGCCGTTGACGGAAAAATCCGCCTCGTTGGAAATATCAACAACCCGACAACGCTATATGCACGTGGACCAAAAGAGGTGCGAGCCGAGGTTTATGCCGCACTGGACGCGGGAGTTCAACTGATTGCGCCTGAGTGCGCTATCCCGCTAAAAACCAAGTTGGAGAACCTTATCGAGATCCCCGCCGCGATCGAAGACTGGGTAGCTGAACGAGGCGTGATGTAATTACTTTACCAAACCTGCATCGAGCGACCGTTCATTTTCGGTTGTTCAGATGAGACAATGACTGATTGGCGCCGAGTCAATCGAAGTTTCCCAATACGAATTGATACGAAATCGTATAAGCACGTCTAGAGATATTTAATGCCGATAACGCACGAAGGCCTGGCAAAAGAATTCAAATGGGTAACCAGACCCGGCGAGCAAAAGCACATCGGTGAAGCAATCGACCCGACCGATCCCATAATGCAAGAGATGGCCTACGAGTTGATTGTCGGCAACAACGTCGACGTCGACAGATTGACCCGAGAGGCGTTGGACAGCGGATACAGCGCCAACCAGATCCTTGACGATGGTCTGCTCAACGGCATGGCAATTGTGGGTGTCAAATTTCGAGACAACTTAATTTTCGTTCCCGAGGTCCTGGTCGCCGCTCGGGCGATGAAAGCCGGAATGGCCCATATTGAGCCGATACTCTCGGCGTCGGGCGCTAAGCCTGCGGGAACGGTAATCATGGGTACCGTAAAGGGCGATCTGCATGATATCGGGAAAAATCTCTGCATCATGATGTTAAGAGGAGCAGGGTTCATTGTTCACGACATCGGCGTCGACTCGAGTCCCGAGGATTTCATCGCCGCCGTCGAAGAACATGGAGCGCAAATAGTCGGCATGTCGGCTCTTCTGACCACAACAATGCCCAACATGGGGCGAACGATCGCAACTTTCGAAGACATGGGGCTGCGTGATGAAGTCCGGATAATGGTCGGCGGTGCGCCCGTGACACAAGACTTCGCCGACGAGATGGGAGCGGACGCCTACGGTGACAATGCCGTGGAGGCAGTCGACAGGGCGAAAGAGCTCGTGGCCTTACTGGCGGAACTAAGGTCCAGCTAACTACTGCGGCACGTGATATCGGTGAATATCCTATGGCTGACGATAAGGCCGAACAAGGCAACTCGAGAGTAGACACCGAGAAGGCGCGGGCGAGTCTCGATCGCCTGTACAACATCTACCAGGATATCGCCGCCACCGCAGACGATGTAATGCAGACCAGATGCCCCTACAAGGATGCCAAAAGTCTTTGCAGGGCAAAATTCGGCTGCCGCAATCAATTCTTCACAAGTGATCCCACTTCTCCGCCAGCCTGTGCTGGCAGCGATCAGATCGACTATCGATCCGCATGGGATACTTAATCGCGGTCGTTACTTGATCTACCCACCTGTTGTACAGGTGGGTAGATCAAGTCCAGATCATCTGTTGTGAAAATCACCATGAATTCGACGAAAGCCTTTAGTCATTGAGTCCAGTTTTCCTCGATTCCAACAAGATTGATGCGAACAAAGACGAATCGCTATTCGACTTCGCTGATTCACTTTCAGTTCGCGTCCCGACCTCATGCGGTCGAACGGGTGAGTGTCACGAGTGTATCGTCGAGGTTAGAAGGGGCGCGAACGCGCTTACTCTGCCGACAGACGAAGAAAAATTTCTGCGCGGCAACTACCGACTCGCCTGTCAGGCTTTTGTTGCCGATCCTTCCGCTGATATTGAGTTCGCGGTCCTTCGGCGACAACCGCGAATCCTGACATCCGGTACAAAACGGCAGGTAGAACTTAGTCCTGCGTACACGCGAGTTGAAGAAAACGTCGTCTTCGACGGTCCGGAAGGCCCTACCGTTGTCGACAAGTACACCGGAGCCATCTACGGCATTGCAGCCGATCTTGGCACCACGACCGTTGTTCTAAATCTCATCAACCTCGAGTCTGGAGTCACCGAATACGTCGCCTCGTTCGAAAATCCGCAACGATTCGGCGGCAGCGACATCATGAACCGCATTTCCTACGATGGCGGGCCGGACTCGGGGGAGTTGCAGGCAGTCATGGTATCGTCAATTAACTTCGAGATCGGTGAAATGGTGCGTGCTGTAAAGATCAGACGTCGGCAGATTTTTGAGATTGTCGCAGTTGGCAACACGACGATGCGAGAACTTTTCTTCGGCATCGATGTTCAGAGTATCGGGACACGCCCCTACAAGTCGTCGGTCGAGGATGAGTTCAAAGCCGGGAAGAGGCAGACCACGGCGTTATCGGCGACCGCGACGCAATTAGGGCTGCGCATCCATCCGAAAGCGACTGTATACGGTGGACCACTTATCGCCTCCCACCTCGGAGCTGACGTTGCCGCAGACCTCCTCGCCCTTGGGATGGAAGATATAGAAGAACCCGTAATCCTGATCGATGTCGGCACTAACACCGAGGTCGTGATCGGTAACAACGGCAAACTGCTCGCTGCGTCCTGTCCTGCAGGGCCGGCCTTCGAAGGAGGCGAGGTTACGTATGGCATGCCGGGCTACGACGGCGCTGTAGAGAGGGTATCTATTGACGACCAGGGAATGGCCAGGACTACAGTGATCGGCAACATCGATCCGATTGGCATCTGCGGGTCGGGACTGATCGATCTACTCGCCGAACTGCGAAGGTCCAACATGATGGACGAGCTCGGCAAGTTTGCCGATGGGTCCAGTGAGTACGAGTTCTCGGAGACCAACAATTTGACTCTGTCCAGAGCAGATATATCTGCTCTCGCACAGGCGAAAGCGGCTAACTACTGCGGACAGGCGATCGTGCTGCGTGAATATGGACTCCCGTTGGAGAGTTTTAAAAAACTGTACCTTGCAGGCGGATTCGCAAACTACGTCGACGAGTCCAGCGCGATCGATATTGGTTTCATCGCCGACATGCCACTGGAAAAAGTCGAAAAAATTGGCAACGCGTCACTCGAAGGCGCATCAATCATGCTTTTGTCGACCAAAAAACGGGTGGAGATCGAGAAACTAACGGCCACGATTCAGCACGTAGAACTGGAAACTGCGCCAGACTTCTTCGATTTCTTTGTCGAAGGTTGCTTGTTCAAGCCGATGGAATTGTCTATTTAGACTGGCAGTTTACTCTCGGCCGTGCTTCGTATGTGAACCGTGGAAACACATGATTCGTTCTTAAAGCGTCGATCTGTCCGGATGCGATGAAAACAGTCATATGAGGTGACCGTCCGTTCATGGGATTTGAATCATCGGGTTGATCGAGCCTTCATAAAACCACAGCGATAGCCTCGGACCGTCCCGTGTGAATCGGGCCTCGGGTGCCAGACACCGTGTGGCGCTGAACAAAAACTCAGTAGATGTCAAAAGTCAATCGTAGGTATCATTCCGCACTATGACTACAAAAGTGCTAATTACCGACTACGTCTGGCCTTCAACCGACCCCGAACGAGAGGTCCTGGAGAGCGCCGGAATTGAACTTGTTATTGCACCTAACACATCAGAGTCGACGCTGGCCGAGCTGGCTGCCGATGTTGACGCGATCATGTTCTGCTTCGCCCAGGTGACCGGAAAAGTTCTCGAAGCAGCCGAAAATTGCAAGATTTCTGCAAGATACGGGATTGGCGTCGACAACGTCGATATAGCGAAAGCGACTGAGCTCGGAATCGTTGTCACTAACGTTCCTGACTACTGCATGGACGAAGTAACCGACCATGCACTCGGGATGATTCTGGCCCTCAATCGCCGTTTCGTGCCCCACAACCGTGCTGTCGTGTCGGGTGGCTGGAGTAGTGTCGCCTTAAACCAGCCGATGCATCGCACGCGCGGTGCGACACTCGGGATAGTTGGATTTGGTCGGATCGGGCGCTCCCTTGCTGCAAAGGCAATCGGCTTCGGAATGAATATTCTCGCCTACGACCCGCTGATTGCGCCCGGTTCCACGATTGAAGGTGCCGATGCGGTCACGCTCGAGGAGCTACTGAGCCGGTCGGACTTCGTCTCGCTCCACGTGCCATTGACTCCAGCAACCCACAACATGATCGCTAAAGCCGAACTGGCTGCAATGAAGCCGGGGTCGATCATCGTAAATTGTGCCCGTGGCGGCCTCATCGACGAGCACGCCCTGGCTGATTCTCTTGCATCGGGGCACACGGCAGGTGCTGGCCTCGACGTGGTTGAGCCGACGCCGCCGGACCCGGCAAGCCCACTTTTGAGGCAAGAGAACGTGATAGTGACACCTCACACGGCATTTTTCTCGCAAGCGTCGACGCTGGAACTGGAGCGACGGACCGCTCAGGAGGTTGTTCGGGTGCTCAACGGAGAGCGACCGGAAAACTTGATCAACCCCGATGTGCTCGGCAGGTCTCGCTCGGGAATCTGATCTTTCGGAGCCAGAACGACCAGATTATCCCATGACGCTTTGGAGATCGTCCGAACGCCCATTTGCATTTGTGGCCTCGTCCGGAGCCAACTCGGTGGCAGAGAATGCAGCCCGTGACGCCGCGTCGGCCAGCCACATCAAATCACTCGCTCCCTGTTCATTTGCGAGCACGCCCGAGTGTTGCGCCGCGTACGCAAATTCCCTGAAAGACTCATTTTCCATTCGGCGGCGGAAGCCATGTCTGGCGAGCAGTTTTTCAACCGATCTGAACGCCTTTATCACGGCTCGACGATCGTCACCGTTAACTGCGGCGTAGTCGAATCGGATCGTTCTGCCGACCGTGCGTTTGTTGAAGTAAACGAGGTACCAGACCAGTGTCGCTCCGAGTATCACCGCGATCAGCGCGAAAAATCCCCAGCTGATCCCGTTTTTCACTGCGAACTCGAAGCCTTTGAGCACCGCCGCGGGTGTACGTCCTGCCGCCGCCGCAAGGCTGTCACCGAACCGCTGGTCCAGCAGCGAGCTCAGACCTGACGGCGGTGCCTGTTCGATATCTGCCGGAGTTGGCAGATCGGGGCGGGTCGATGCGTCAAAAGGAATCCAGCCAGCGTGTGAGAAGTAGATTTCTGACCATGCGTGAACATCCTGAGGTGTAATTTTGCTGGCACCCGAATACGTGTTGTACTCTCCCGGCAAATACCCGGTCGCGACACGGGACTGCAGGCCAGCTGCCCGGGCCATGAGCGTCATTGCCGTCGCGAAATCTATAGCGGATCCTGGCAGTTCTCCGATGACGAATCGTCGAAGGTCTGTCGATGATTCCAGCGGAGATTCTGAGCGGTCGTCGTATTTGAGCTTCTGTAAATACGACGCGATTGCCGAAGCTTTATCGAAGTCGTTCTCCGCACCGTCGACGAGCGCAGACGTCAGATGATGCAGCTCGACAAAACTCGGTGGGATGACGCCGTATTCTTTGCCGATCCACTCAGTTCGATCCCGGCGCAAGATGTCTGGGTCGGTCTCGGGCCGCTTTGACACGACCTGGTATGTCGATCCGGGTGACAGGATCAGTCTGCCACGATTGTCACGAGGCACGGCAATCGCCAGCGGTTCGTAGCCGGTCAGAAGAGTGTTGCCGAGATCGTCCTGGATGAAGTAGGTCTGCAAATATCGACCACTTTCGGTGCCGTCGGCCGATCGGGAGAACAGGGAACCTAACCGCCGGTCGTCGTCTGCGGTCGAATACCACAGGCCAAGTCCGTCGTTCGCCCCAGCGTCGAATGTGTCATACACCCTCCCGCGCCAGTAACTCGCCACGACGCTACGAACGTACGCAATTCTGTCGCCACCGCCGATCTCACCCATGAGTGGTATGCCCCGGATATCGGCATCGGCGCCCGCTGAACCGCCCATCAGGTCTCTTGCAATGGTCGGCCCGTTCCGATCGTTTCCAGACGCAAACAGATCAGGATCTATTTGCACCTGACCGTCCCTCATCCTGGCCTGTTCATCGACGAGGTTGTGTGCCGTCTGGGGATCGATCGGCGGCAATGGCGAGTCCTGACCGTTCACCGGCAAGAATGCCATTCGAGCCGCCTGTGGTGTTTGAGTCGTATCCCAGGGCAATATCATGAACGAGAAGAACGACACAAGCACGACGGCGACTGCGGCACCAGTCCAGTACGTAACAGTCCCAAAACGGCTGTTGAGACCTTTGACGGACGCTCCAGCGGTCAGATCGACGTATTGCGCTGTGGCCAGCAAGATCACGACGATCGCCATGTATCCGCCCAGCAGTCCTGCGAATTCGGTCCCAAACGCTTTCTCAGCGCCGAAGAACATTATGAGACCGCTGAACACAAGTTGGGTGTAGAGCCCGGCTCGTGTACGGGCATCGAATACCGATGCCGCACCGGCGATCAGCAAGAAGTTCGCAACGGGAATCCGGTTTCCCTGTAACGCTTCTACAAGTTCAAACCGCATGGTCACACCGGCTGTGACGATGGTCCCGGCTATCAACATCGAGATCCAGGGCATGCGAGTGCGAATGGCCCTTACAGCTACGACATGGCCAAGAATTACGGCAGGGATCGTCATCAACGGCACGACAGGTGAAACACCGATGAGGAAAAGCGAGAGCGATGCCCACACGGTTGCCGAGGCGACCAGAACTCGCACGCGGATCGATTTTTCCGGGCGGTCGTTGAAGGCCTTGCGATAGAGTTTGCCTAACGTTGATTCGTAGTGTCGCAACGCTACAGAGTCACCGTTTTTATGAAACGCCTGAACTGTGGTCATGCTGCGACCTCTGTAAGTTCGAGGTCACCCGGCTTTTCGACTGGCAGTCTGGGAGCGTCGACCATCGTACCGCGCTCCATAATCTTGATGCCCTCCGATAGTTCGCCCCTCCGGCATGAGATTGCATTCGCACCTACTGACTTCAGGGAAGTAACGGAACTCTCAGCACTATCGCCAGGGACGAATCCTTCGAAAATCACCGCTGCCACGTCCGATCCGGACCGAGCCATGGCGCCCAGTGCCGACAGGAGATTGGAGTTGCCCGAATGAACGAACGCCAGGACTCGTTCGGTCGGGCCGACTGCCGAGACCCAGTGAACTGAAGTTCCCGGCGGCTGATCCTCGATCTGGGCGAGATCTGTCATAACGTCGGTCCATGCTGATCGGATCAGCCCGCGATCAGGCGCAGCGACTCGCACGGTTCCGCCTGATGCGATCAGGGCCGTGGATGCCGTTGCCGCCATCCGGACGGCATAGTCGGATGGTCTATCGCCGGTTGCCTGAGCGGGTAGATCATCAGCATCGATGACCAGGGCAACGGCCCGCTCCGACCAGGAGTCGAATTCTTTCACGGCCAAACGACCCGACCGGGCTGAATTCCGCCAGTGGATACTGCGATATGGATCGCCTGCGACGTATCGCCTGGTCCCGGCTATCTCACTTCCTGTCCGGGATTTCGAAACACCTTCGGAAACGCCAAGGGAAGCTTCGAGAAGCCCTACCTGTGAAATTGACTCCCACGACGGGTACACGAGTAACGAATCCGTTCCAGTAAATTTTCGTCGGCGTCGGAACAATCCAAACAGACCCTTAGACTCGACCGAGACTTCAGAAAGATGGTGGACACCACGGCTCTTTAGAATTGGGTTGGACTGTCCGGAAGAATTTA
>JAQBVG010000090.1 GCA_027623655.1 Chloroflexota bacterium | reverse complement strand
CTTTACGATCCTGCGTTCAATGGCCCCACCAGAGCTGGATCAGGTGGCTTGACGTCTATAGGAGCATCACCTCATTCTGAGCATTTCATAACTCTCGGAAAGGATTCTACGTACGGTCCCAGGAGGACGAAGTAGCGATTCTGCGATTTCTTTTGAGTTCAATCCGCTCAGAGACAGCACAATCACGGCCTTGCACCGAGTTGGAAGTTTTTCCAATGCCATCCACAGGTCCATTGATCCATCTCGATCAACGGTTGGAGTCGGCAGGCTGAACGCGATATCGTCGATGTTAATGTGATCCCGTCGCGTTCTCCAGACATCTCTCGCTTCATTGACGGCAATTCGGAGAAACCAGCTTCCAAAAGCTGTGGGATCACGCAGCTTCGAAATCTTCTCGAACGCCTTCAGTGATGCCGATTGAATGACATCTTCTGCATCGTTGTGGTCGCGCACGATGGCTCTGATCGCAGGGACGACTCGTGGAATATATAGCTCGACCAAGCGTACGAAACTATCGCGTTCGCCCTCCTGAGATTGCTTAACCAATTGGAACTGCGAGCCGACGTCAAAATGCACTACGTCAGTATATGAATCCACGCGATAGATTTCAGGTATTGCAGATTGCGTGTTCAATGAAATAGCAAATTAGGGATAAGCCCGAAGACTCATCCCTAATTTGCGACCTGTATTGATTATTCAGTCCGGGCCTACTTAACAGCCTGAATAGCAACTATCCCAGGAAACGCTCGGACCTAAGTCGGAATACACGGCTGTAAGCGACAAGAAGTAGCCATCGGTGCCATTGTGCCCGAAATAAACCCCTAGAAGAACACATCACTGCCGGTTGTGATTTCGAAGACTGGTGCGCCGCTATCGCCCGATCCTCCCCCGAAGTTCGAGACCTTCGTCGCACAGAGTATGGTTCGCGACGCTTCACCCACAGAAACACAAGTATCCGATACTGTTCCGGTGTCCCAACCGTTGATGTAACCCACTCGTTCGACATCGTCGTTTGCGCCAGGCACTCCTTCGGAGGTTATTCTCCACTCGTTGGGACTCGAGGCAATTGTCGTGGATCCTAACCCGGTAGTTTTAGCGATGTATCCGAGTCCGTAAGTCATTCCGGCGTTCAGGCTGATGAATGCACCGTCAGAATCTCGGCACGAATCTCCTCCAGCACAAGATCCACCTGTGTAAAGGGCATTGTCTTCCTGCTCTGTACCGATCAAATCAGTACTTCCGTCATCTTGCGAAAATTTGTTGTTGGGTGACGAGTCGTCCCCATCTTCGGTGTTGGTGCAGTGCGAGTTGGTTACAAATCCCGGTGTACCGTCCCGCTTTGTTAGGAAGCCGAGTGTGCACCCAATCGTTGCAGTAGTTGACTCGATCTCTAGGCCCCCTTTTACAGGGCGTTGCTTGTCTCCAAGGTCGGCGTCGAACACCAGCGGGCCCGCGTAAATAACGTTTACAGCGCTGCGAGGAACTCCGTGTTCAAGAAAGTATTGGATGATGCTTTCAGTTTGCGCCAAATCGGAAATCCCGATTTTTATCTGATTGTTGCTCTCGTCAATTGATCTTTCATTTACAACGTCAAATTCTTGTCGCAGGCCTGAAACAACATCGTCGTACCACTGTTTCAAAGCTCGAAGGTCATAGTCTGCATGATCCGCTCGGACTGAACCCGAACGAAGGATCGACTCACCGAAGACTGCGACCATAGCGTCGCGTGCCCGACTGAGCTTTGAAGGGTCGTCCAGCAGAATTACCGTGACATTTTTATCGCCAGGATCGCGGTAGAAGCCCCCGAAGCCAGGAACGATCGCCGCAACCTCGACGAGCAAATCATCGTGGGTCACGGGTACAACACGACCGAGGTTGTCTGTCTTTGTGCGTGGTTGCAGGTTGCCTTCGGCGCTAACCAAAGGTGCTGGCGTGTCGAGTGAGCCAGCTGCGATTGCGGAGTTGGCAGTGAACATCGCAACTTCTGCAAGAACTAATATCAGTAGCGCGCCCGACACAATTGTGCGGGGTTTGGATAGAAAACTTGACACGTTCGTTCCGATCTAACTGTAATGAGACTGATGAACGCAAAAATCTGGAATTTCTCTCCTGCTCATGTAGTTAAGGACGGGCTGGACGCTAAAAGTGCTCGGTGTACACCTGCCAGTAGCGCGATTTCAGCGAACGAGGAGCAGGACAGCAAGTCGCCTGAACTCGAAATTCTGTTGCTTGGTGGTCAGCCCATCCGGGAGCCGATTGCCTGGTACGGTCCGTTCGTAATGAACACCCTGAAAGAGCTCCAACAGGCGTTCTCGGACTACCAGTCAGGGAAGCTTGGTGTAATTCCTGCGGACGTGGTGCCGCATGCATCGGCCGACGACGAAACTCCCGGTTAGGTTTTGTGTGCGGCCGGCCGTCGGCAGTCGGAAAAGAATCTGAGTCAAGTTTCGGGTGGCGGCGCAGCCATTATCTTCGTTGCCGTTAACGCAGTACTCTTAAAACTGTCGCGAGGAGGACGGACGGTCGCCGCTGCGCTTTAGGGCGTGGGGGAGGAAAGTCCGAGCACCTCATGAATCAGAGTGCCTGCTAACGGCAGGGCGGGGTGACCCGACAGAAAGTGCAACAGAGAACATACCGCCCCGGTGGGAGAAATCTGACCGGGGTAAGGCTGAAAAGGTGCGGTAAGAGCGCACCGCCCGGGTGGTGACATTCCGGGGCACGGCAAACCTCACTCGGTGCAAGACCAAATAGGGAAGTGATGACCGGATTCGGGTAGCTTCCGGGTTGGTCGCTTGAGCCTGCGGGCAACTGTAGGCCTAGATGGATGGCCGTCGCCGATTTTCGCTAAGAAAATCGGTACAGGACTCGGCTTATAGTCCGCCTCGCGGCGTAAGCAACGTGATTAGCCCCCGGCAAAAAACCGGGGGCTTTTCTTATTACGTCTGGATCATTCACTGGCTCTGTGAGAACAGAGAGCTCGCAACGCAACTGGATCGATCCAGATGCGGGTTGGGCCGCGATATTCATGCCCAGAATTCGGTCGCTGGAGTTGACCATCTGTCGGCGAAGAGATTTTTACTCGACGGAGGTCCGATGTTCATTCAGGGAAAATGGGCGGCAGCAGGCAGTGGGGACAGGACATGAACTGGTCTCTTTTTGGCAGGATCTCTCATCGGCAAGACACCTCTTCGGCAATCGAGAAGTGATGTTAATCTGCACCGGCGCTGAGTTCTGACAGAGCAGTGCGCACTGGATGAAGCAGCCCGTGCTATTCAGGCCGATTCTTGATCAGTGAAACGTGCCGCATTGAACTCGGCAGGTATCGGGTCGCCTCCTGAGTCACCCAATATCGCTCCGGCCACCATCCGGCCCATGACCGGACTCAACAGGATGCCCTTCTTGCCAGCGCCGTTGGCTGCGAACAGGCCTTCGTGACCGGGCACAGCGCCGAGTATCGGCATGTCATCGGCCGAAACCGGGCGCAGGCAGGCCGTGTGCTCCACGATTTCAGCGGACTCGAGTGCTGGCGCCAGGGCAAGTACGCCGGCCATGATGGCATATCGTGCCGATACCGATGGCCGGTCGTCGAACCCGGCATCCTCCTCGGTCGAGCCAGCCCAGACGAGTCCGTCAGGTTTACGGGCGATATAGTGTCCGCCGAGCGATACCCTGTGAGTAAAGTCCCGTCCCGGGAAGCGCAGCCGCAAGATCTCGCCCTTCTTTGGTTCGACCGGGATGTGCGGCAACCCCTCGCTTCCGGCTCCGGCCCACGGACCGGTCGCCAGCACGACAGCGTTGCCACGGACCTCGTCGCCGGAGGCCAATCGCACGCCGGTCACGCGTCCCGCGTCGCGTACGAGTCCAACAACGTCGCCTGTCCTGTGGTTCCCGCCGGCGTGCTCGAAGGCCGCTACGAGTGCCAGGGTGTATTTGTAGGAATCGACCTCGAAATGGCTCAGTTGGACCAATCCGCCGGCAAGATTTCCAGTGAGCGCCGGTTCCAGGTGACGGACGCCTTCACTGTCTAGCAGCTCAGCTTTAAGGCCTTCCTCCAGCTGCCAGTCAAGGGATTTTTCCAGATTACGAAAGCCGTCTTCGTCCGCGGCCAGGTCGATTGAGACAACTGATCGAAGTTCGACGTCGATCTCGGTTGAGTCTTTGAGCTCGAGCGCAAGTTGCCTGTGCAGTGAGATGCCGTGCATGGCGTGCTGAAGGATCGGTCCGGGAATGCCCGCACCCATCGTCGGGAAGAGACCGCCATACGCGAAGCCGCTGGCGTGGCTCGCGATCGAGTCGCGCTCGATCATCGAGACGGTGGCTCCTCGCTTTGTCAGCTCGAGCGCGACCGACGCTCCGACTGCACCACCCCCGACGACGATCGCATCGGCATTAGCAGCCATAGACCTCAGGCCCTCCTCGGCCTGTGTTCTTCTGGGATGGGCGCACAATGAGAACCAGCCGCTCGGACGCTCACTAGTCGGACTTGCCCCAGAACTCGATAGCGTGGCCATCCGGGTCGGTGACGTAAAGATGGAGCGAACCGTCGCCGTGTGGCATGGGTCCAGCGATCTCGTAGCCGGCAGCGGTCAGCCGCTCGGCTGTCGTTGCCACGTCGGCCTGGTCGATACCCATCACGAGGTGCGCCTGGCCGATCTGACTGCCAAAATAACCGGCGAAACTCTCGCCAAGATAGTCGCTGAACCAGACACCGGGCTCCCATAATCCCAGGATGCTGTCAGCGCCGACCTTGATCAGTCGCGCTCCCCTGGGAGGCACGAAGTTGTCCGCAGAAAATACCTCGTACCCGAGGACATCGACGTAAAACCGGGTCGAGCGTTCTATGTCAGAGACAACAATCGCTACTTCGGCAAAACCTCTTCCGTTCATAGCCTCGGGTCTCCATTTTTGGTGTTCCAACAGGTGTTTTTTACTGAGAACCCAGAGCAGGTTCCAGTTAACCCGTGGAGGCATCCGCAATCCTTCATCAGAACATCGTCAGCCATCAAGGGTGTCAAACGATCTCGGCCGGTCAACCCGGCCCGCCGTGATACTACCGCACGGCCTAACACGGGGATACCCGTTACTGAATGGTAAAAAAGTTCTTCCTTGTTTAGAACTTCAGATGCGATGGGTAGACCTGGACGGATGACCGTCGCCGAGATTCGATAAGAAGGTCCGTGCAGGATTCGACTACAGATCATCGGCCATCCTCTAATCATTCGAGTTCAACAAGGCCAGTTCGCACACGCGATTCACGAATTGCTGGGTGAAACCAGTCGGGCCATAATCGAAGAACTTAGTGAGTATGATTACAGAGTCTGCGTTGGAGGCCCATTCAACCTGGCCATCCACCCCTGGACGGAACTCAACGAAGTCGAAAACCGCGCGGTGTTCATCCCAAAAGCTCTTTCCGTAGCAAAAAACAAATTTGTGTTTCGGGGTAGCCGATTGGTACTCAAAGCGCAGCACCTTACGACGGTCAGGTAGCACGGAGTTGCGGTAGTCGACAGGTGAATCAAACAGCTTCCTGTAGGGCCAATCATTGATACGTTTTTTAGGTAGTGGGAGAATTTCGGTCAGATACGTCTCGCCGTCTCGGCGTCCGAGGCATCTGGATTGATAAGAACGTGCGAATTCTGTATCCCACCAATTTTGCACTCCCTGGATACGGCCAACGATTGACGACATCAAACGCCAGGTAGATGTGGAGAGTCGAGCCATGTCATGACCAACGAAGTTCTTATGCGACTCGGCCAGATCCTCGACAGGTTCGAATTTTTCGGCTCTGATTCGAAGATGCTCAAAGTCACTGCTTCCTCCTTCTTCCATTCCGACGAACCAAAACTTACCATTTGGGTTTCCATAACCCCGGAATGAAAGCAGTTTGTCGATCTGTGCGACAGTCAGTTCGGACATGAATCGGAATTACCCGGGAATCGTGAACTCTACGTTCAGGCGATCGGCCATTTCCTTGAAGTAGTTCACCGTGTGGCGCGGCAGCGGAATGCCTGTTTCGGTGCGTTTATTGACGTATACGGCGTCGGGATAGCCCGGGTACAGAACTTCGGGCATTCCCGGGGCCGACTCCTGCGCACGGAACGCTCGTAGCATTTCGTCCATATCGGCCTTGAACTCGTCAGCCGGTCGGAAGCCGTCAATTCGGGTCGCCTGGAAGTAGTGGCAGAAGCGTCCGCCCTTAGGATTGTCGAGCATCATTCCCGACAATCTTTCGCCGGGCAGCAGGCCGCCCAGGACATCGGCCATGATCCCGATCCCTGTGCCCTTGTGCGCTCCACGATCGTGCGTCCCGCCAAGTGGCGGTTGGCCGATGGCTTCACTCCGCCTTGTAATGTCGGTCACAGGGTTACCGTTGGCATCCTGTGCCCAGCCTTCGGGTATATCAACACCAAATGCCTGTGCGATCGACACTTTGCCGTAAGAAGTCATCGACGAGGCCATGTCGATCACGAACGGCGGTTCATCGCCTGCCGGAGCGGCGAAGGCCATGGGATTGGTGCCCATCCACGGGTATCGACCGTTCATAGGTATGATCACCCGTCCCCCGCCCGACGACATCGAGAATCCGATCATGTCGTGTTTCAGCGCGAGTCGGGCATAGTAGCCAGCTGCTCCGTAGTGGGATGAATTTTTCACCGCTACCGACGCAATCCCGGTCGTTTTGGCCTTTTCGATAGCCAGTTCCATTGCCTGCACGCTGGCCATCATCGCCATGCCCCGGTCGGCGTCGATTACCGCGGTACCGGGCGTTTCGTAAGTGACTTGGATATTAGGTGTCGGGTTGATGTAGCCGTTCAGGAGGCCAGTGAGGTAGTGGAGATCGAGGTTGTAGCAAACGCCATGTGTGTCGATACCGTTCAGGTCGGCATCGACAAGCACCGTGGCACACAATCGGGCATCCTCATCGGGCATTCCTGCGCCAGAAAACAGGCTCGAAATGAAATCGGTGAGTGGCCCTGCCTGTACGTATGTGGGGTCTGGGATGTGCTTGAGTTTTTCGAGGACCATCAGGGGATTCCGGGCTTTCAAGGTAATGGCTTGATACTGGTTTTAGGTGCATCCAATCGTAGCTGTTCCCGACGGATGGTTTTGTGGAGAAAATATTATCCTCACGAAGTTAGTGCGAGCGACCCTGTTACGGGCATGTTTCGTTTGCCAGAGTGGCGGATCGCGGACCGGTGATCGAACGAATCGACCAAATGAATATCGAACCGGGAGTGTTCACGAGATGAAGAGCGGGACGGATACGGCCGATGTCGTGATAGTCGGTGGCGGAGTGCACGGGGCGTCGACTGCGTGGCACCTCGCCCGGCGCGGCGCTGGCAAGATCGTGCTCATCGAAAAAGAAGGTATCGCTGCAGGTGCTTCTGGGTGGTCGAGTGCGATCGTTCGTTTGCACTACACCCTGGAGTCACTGGTAAAGGTGACGATGTACGGTCGTGAAATTTTCGGTGACTGGAAGAACATCGTCGGTATCGGTGAAAGTGGATTTCGGCAAGTCGGGTTCCTGGTGCTATTCGACAAATCGGAGGTTGTGCACGGACGCGAGATCGTCGAGATGCAGCAGCGCCTGGGGGTCAGGGCGTCGATTATCACACCGGATGAAGTTGGCGACATAGAACCACGCCTGGCACGAGAAGACGTTGTAGCGGGAGCATGGGAGCCAGAATCTGGTCACGCCGATGGCTCGACGGTTGCGAACTCCTTTATTGCTGCTGCACGTGATCTTGGCGTGGACGTCCGTGTCGGTCCTACTGTGTTGGGCGTGGCCGCCGATGGAACCCGTGTAACAGGTGTCGTTACGTCTGCCGGGACGATAAGTACTGGAGCCGTTGTCGTCGAGGCCGGATACAGGACGAGTGCTTTGCTCGCCGAACATGGCGTCGACTTACCGATCACGCCGGTGCGACACGCGATTGCGGTCGTGGAGCGGACCTCCGATTTTGGTGGAATTCATCCCGTGGTCTCTGACCGCATTGTGCAGGCGTACTATCGCCCCGAGAGCGATCGGCTGGCCTTGCTCGGTGAACATGATCCCCTGCGGGGTTCTGTGGACCCTGATGTCGAAGGTATCAAGCCGCCCGAGCTTGGTGAGCAGACGAGTTTGTTCGAGCGTTTTGCCGCTCGGTTCCCGGGGCAGGATTCAGCTTCGTTGACACGCGGGTACACCGGCGTTTACGACTGCACACCAGATTTTCAACCGGCGTTCGGAAAGGTGCAGGCCCTTGACGGGCTGTTTGTTGGCTCAGGCTTTAGCGGTCACGGTTTTAAGCTTAGTCCGGGCATCGGAAAGATCCTGAGCGACCTCGTCGTGGACGGATCGACCGACATGATCGATGTCAGACCGTTCCGGGTTGAGCGGTTCGCCGAGGGCGACGAATTGACCGGGGGCGAAGGGTATGCGCACCGATCTCTTGCCTGAGTTCCCCCTGCATGTTTTCGTCTATCGCACGTGACCGCCAGCCGTGTCGATTGATCCCAAACGGTGCTCAAGTCGCCGTTCGGACGTCCATACTTGCTGGCACGACACAATAACGTGATATTGCCCCGGGGCGATGTTTCGATTTAGCGCGAATCGGAGAAATACGAATGGCTGAGAAGGTAGTTGTTACGGGTGGTTCAGGCAGGGCGGGTGAATACATCATTGCCGAACTGGCCGCAGCTGGATACGAAGTGCACAACGCCGATTTTGTTCCTCCGAGGGAAGGGTCGGCTTCCAATGCCGCCCATTTCTGGCGTATCGACGTGACCGACTACGGCGAGGTGCTGAACATCCTCACAGGCGCCGATGCAGTGGTTCATATGGCGGCAATACCGGCACCGAACATGGACCCCGAGCACAAGCTTTTCCGGATCAACATGATGGCCAACTGGAACGTTCTCGAGGCTGCCGAAGTTCACGGCATCGAGAGGATCTGTATGGCCTCCTCGATCAACGCTGTCGGTGCCGGCTGGGGACAGAAGCTCTACCAGCCTGAGTACCTTCCGGTAGATACCGACCATCCGACCCGGGTCGAGGACGCCTACTCGCAATCAAAATGGCTCGGAGAACAGATGGGCGAGGCGTTCGTCCGTCGTCGTCCCGGTAACGTGCAGATTGCCAATATGCGGTTTCACGCCCTCTGGGACCCGGCGACTGCAAAGCGTCACCTGGAATCCGGGGACAAGACCTCGGTGGGTGGTCGCCACTCGATGGGCTTCTGGAGCTGGGTCGGTCGCCACGATGCGGCACGTGCTTGCAGGTTGTCGATCGAACGGGAATTTGGCGGGCATGAAGCATTTTTCATCAACGCGACAGACACAGTGCTGGAAGTCCCGACCATGGATGCCATAGAAGAGGCGTTCCCGGGCGTAGAAATTCGGGAGCCGATTCCCGGATTCAAAAGTCCACTTTCGATATCCAAAGGCGAGGAATTGCTCGGTTGGGTGCCGGTCGAATCGTGGCGAGAAGGCACGGTGCGGGAGCCTGAACCCAACGAAGGGCGCCCGGCGCCGTACAGGGCGCAATGGACGAGGTAGCAGACGGAACTAGTCTATGTGTCCTGCATCCCGCCTGCGAACGACAGAGGATCGTGTTGGCGGCAGCCGCTCAGGCCGTGGCGCCGCCATCGATCGATATCGCCTGGCCTGTGATGAATGACGCCCCATCTGATAGCAAATAGGACACAAGATTCCCGACCTCGTGAGGTTGACCGTAGCGTCCCATCGGCACCCAGCGTTCGATCCTCGCTCTGTCTTTTGGATCGGCATGATCGAGCCCGTGAATCATATCGGTGTCGAACGGTCCCGGACATACTGCGTTAATCCGAATCCCGCGGCGGGAGTAGTTCTTTGCGGCCGACCTCGTCAGTCCAACAACGGCGTGCTTGCTTGCAGTGTAGATAGCGTGCAGGGAGTTGCCGTGTTTCCCGTTGTAGGATGAGTCGTTGACGATCGCTCCACCGCCGTTTTCGAGCATGTAGGCGATCTCGGATTTCATGCTCAGGTAAACGCCCTTGACGTTAACCTCCATCACATGATCGAACGTCGAATCGTCAATCTCGTGAAAATCCGACTCGTCCTCCAGAATCCCGGCATTGTTGAAGGCTGCACTCAGGCCGCCGTATGTCGAGACAGCGTGCTGGACTGCTCGCTCGACATCCGACGATTTAGTGACATCAGTCGCCACATATGTCGCGGTGCCGCCGGCTGATTCGATTTGCCGCACCGTCTCGGCCAACTCTGATTCCCGCCGCGCTGCGGCAACGATTGTTGCCCCGTGGCCAGCCATTATCTTTGCCGATTCGCGACCAATGCCAGAACTGGCTCCAGTGACCAGGATAATTTTGCCTTCGAGCAGATCGGCCATGCTTTCAGCTACCTTTTTTGTTAGTGGGCCGCCTGATGATGCGGTGGCCCGGCGTTGATGGAGCACGTAGCATACGTGGTCGGGTATTTTTTGGCGTCCAGTTTTAATTTCTTATGGCTATCGAGCTCAGACCTGTAACCGACGAAAATTTCACCGAGTGGCGCAGAGCTGTTCGCCAGGGCTTCGGGGAGCACGTTCACCCGGACGATATCGCGCGCCTGCGGAACGATCGGGCTGAGATCGACCGCCTGGTG
>JAQBVG010000089.1 GCA_027623655.1 Chloroflexota bacterium | reverse complement strand
AATCCAATGCTCAATATCGCACCGAAAATCGCTTGATTTCCAAGACGGCATCTGAGTTCTGACAGAACCTGCCCGATCTCCCCGTCCAATGCGGCTGTCTTGAAGATACTTTGTGAAGCGGGAATTCGCACGGTCAGCGTGCTTTGCAAATAGTGAACAGTGTTCCCTCCCCCGTCTCTACCAAGAACACAAAGCAGCAGGCCCCACCCAACCGGATGAGGCCTGATCGCGTTAGTGCGATGGTGATCTTTTAGACTGTGGCATCGTTGTGGTTGGTCATTTGGAAACGATTTCAGACGTTAGCAATGGCCACGATCCTACCGGAACTCCGAACGGAGAGCCTGGGCAACGATTTCCGCCTCACCCTGCTCAAGCGCTACAGGACTGACATACAGCTCGTCGCCGTAACTGCCGACGCCGACGTGGATCGAAGGGTCGCCACTCGCCAATTTCTCCTGTATGTCCTTCGACGACGGGCCATCCCAGTCTGGTTCAAAGTAAAAAACAGCAGTGGGACCTTGCCGATTTGGATCACCGTCCTCGATAACCGGTCGTAGCCCAGTTATTCCGCTGCCAGCGGCCGTGATCGTCTCTGACCAGTTCCTCCACGTCGCCCACATCTCTTCGTGATCAAGGGACACGAATCTGTCTAGCGCGGCGAGCAGGCCCGCAATCTCCTCTTTCGCTACTTTGCACGCTCTCCCAACCGATGCGTGGGGCGACATGTTTAGTCGGGCAGCCTCTACCAGGTCCTTCCGACCGGCCAGGATGCCGGTGGACTGTGGTCCCCGAACGCCCTTTCCGCCCGAAAATGTTACGAGGTCTGCGCCATCGGCAATGTATCGCTTGAGATTGTCCGCTGGCGGCAACATGGCAGCGCCATCGACTATCACTGGCACGTCTCGCTCATGGGCAATTGACACCACCTCGCGGAGCGAAAGATCACACGACATCCACGGGCTAAAAACGTAAGCGACCGCAGCGGTATTCTCATCAATCGATCCCGCCAATTGCTCGGCGAGAGATCCTTCTCCGAGGCCCCACTCCTTAAGCTTCGCACCGGCAGTTCTGTAACAGATCTCGAATCCAAAACGATGTTTTTCGTAAATCAGTATTTCGTCTTTCATCCCGGTTGTATCAGGCAACTGAAGGATGCGATCGGGATTCGAACCGGCCATACATGCAGCGGCCTGAACTAACAACCCTGTCGACGCCCCCGCCACGACAAGTCCGGCTTCGGCCCCGGTGTACTGGGCAATCCGCTCACCTGCCCGGCGGTTTAGTTCGTGGAAATCAATGAATGTGCTGGCCGCCTCAACCATCGCGTTCTGTACCTCTTCCGGCATGCGACTGCCACCGAGTATCGTGACCCAGCTCCTGCCGTTAATGACTCGCTTCAGCCCGAGACTGTCGAACTGTGCGGAACCTGTAGAGCTAGTCGAAGGCATTAATTACTCCTGATCAAAGTGGGCTTTCGTTTGGTATCGATACTACGATTGGAGAATATATACCGAGCGGTGATTCCGGGTGATCTAATATTTCGCCAATTCTGATCATCGCATGTTCGGTAAGCACCTAAATTTGCGCAATTGTCAAAACAGGGGGCTGACCGATAATCGATTCACTAGAAATCCCGGTGAACAAGCATGTCAACATGGTCGCTGGATGTGACGAACTCCGTAAATAATCAACAGGGTCGTGAAAGGGGCAGTCGTTCGTATATCCCTGAACTACCTAAAGGATTTTGGAACTGAAACATGACACCTGACCACCAACACTGCTCGCCATATAATTTGTGCTTGCATTTAACTCTCACGAGCCTATACTTCGCGCGAAACTCACCACATGACTCCGAATGAAAGCCGTAGTTGTGGGATTTATAAAGTTGATATGAAGGCAACGGACGAAATATGTTCCAGAATCTAAGATCTATAAAACTGTTGATGCTGCTATCCGTAATAGCCGTAACTGCGGTAGTTGCGGCGTGTGGCGGCAATGAAACCGTGGTCGAAACTGTGATCGTGGTGGCGACACCTACCCCTGGCGGGTCGGGCGCGGCTGCGGCATCACCGACTGCGGCGCCGGTCGACCCGAGTAAATTGCCAGACTCGAAGAGTGCGTCTGGCAGTGTGACTATGGCCATCATCGGAGCCGCTCTCGACACCGGTGGTGGAAGCCTGCCCGACGCGCCTATGGCTGCCGCGCGTCAATGGGGCGCAGGCGAGAGTCTATTTACGCCCAGCGCCACCGAGTTTGACACCCCCATGCTCGCTGAGTCCTGGGACCTGGCATCTGACCTGAGCACTGTGGATATCACGATCCGCAAGGGCGTGAAGTTCCACTCGAATAACGGCGACTGGGGTGAACTCAAAGCCGAAGACATCGCCTGGGTCATCAACCAGACCAACCCGTCTCTGAACCCGGAATCGATTGCAGCCAGCGCTGCGAACTTCTCCGCTCTGTTCGGAGACGTACCTGTTGTGGCCATCGACGAATACACCATTCGCGGCACGTTCAATAACTACGATGTTCGCTGGGCGAGCAACCTGCTCAACCAGGAAGCATCTGGTGGACTGCCTAGCATTGCTACCCCGAAAAAAGCCTTCGATGACAACGGTCGGGACTGGCTACGTGATCACTTCGTCGGCACCGGTCCGTTCCAGTTGAAGGAATTCAAGGCCGGAACCAGCGCTACATTCGAGAAAGTGCCTTACAAACACTGGCGTAAGGATGCGAGTATCGACATCTTCAAGGTCATCAGTGTTCCCGAAGAGTCAACCCGGATTGCGTTGCTGCAGACTGGAGAGGTTGACGTATCGTTCATCGATCCCAAAGACCTCGCTCTTATGAAGGCTTCCGGCTACATGGAAGTCAGCGCGGGACAGGGGACCCAAGAAGGTGTTATGTTCCCGGGTAACCTCTGGGAGGCAACAAACGCCCTTACCGGCGAAGCACTCGACTTCCCATCACATGGTGTTTACGTCCGAGCGCAGCCATGGACCGGAAACCCGTGGGAGCCTGAAGACGACGATAACCCGGCAGGAATGGACGACATGGAGCAGGCTCGGCTGGTACGTCAGGCATTTGCTCGCGCCGTCGACAGAGATGCCATTGTCGAGTTTGTCCTTGGTGGCGTTGGCTTCCCCAACCACGTGACCTACTTCAGCACCAAGAACGTAAACTGGGATTCCCAGTATGAATACCCGTACAACCCGACCGAAGCCAACAGTCTGCTTGATCAGGCCGGCTATCCAAAGGGCGACGACGGAATCCGATTCCAGATGCCGCTCTTCGTGGGTCCTGAACTTGGCGGTGGCTCCGGTCCGGCCGGTGAAATTGGCGATGCTATCGCAGGTTTCTGGGCCGAACTGGGCATCGATGTCCAGGTTCTAAAGTACGCCTACGCGGTCTTCCGTCCCGGACTTGTCAGCAGGACGACTGTGGTCCCGATGCTCACGTCTTGCGATGACGGCGCAGAGAGCCGCCCATTCGACTGGCCGAAGGGTCTTGTGCAAACAACTTTGACCCGAGGCGGATTCAGTTGCGGATTCGAAGCACCTGAAATTCTCGACTGGTACAAGTTGTCCTCCTCTGAACCGGATATCGCTGAGCGTGTCCGGATAAACAAGGAGTACCTGGCGTACATGCACAACTGGGCATTGTTCCCCGGCTTCGTGACAGTCCCGAACACCAACTTCGCAAACCCGAAGCACATCAAAGAATGGCCGATGCACCTTGGCGGCAGCTACAACTCGCCAGAGAACATCGTCCTGAAGTAACGGCGATGTTCACGACCGGTCTCGCAGGAGCCTGAGGATCGACCTCCTCCCCGGCTCTGACAGAACCTCCTGCGAGTGGTCGTGATAGCAAATACGGCTTGGCAAACCAGGGTGGCAAGAATTTCACTTCCTTGATATTCACCTGCCAGTCATAGCGGCGTCGCTGGGCTGCAAGCTCCCGTTAAATCGGATCGCTTGATCCCGAATATTGCGTCAAATGTTTTTCTTAGAGGTCCATGTGGTCTTGAAACGGAATATATTCGCGGGAACATGAAAAAGATGGCGCAATAAATATGGCCCGGTATCTGGTTAGAAGATTCCTGTTTGCGATTATCACCCTGTTGCTCGCGTCGATGATCGTTTTTGGACTGTCGCGATTGGCCGGCGACCCTTTGCTAATTTACGCAAAGCCTGGTGGATACGGCATGAGCCCTCAGCGCGTTGAAGATCTGAGTAAGAAGCTGGGGCTGGACAAGCCGCTTGCCGTTCAATATCTGGTCTGGCTTGGACGCGTGCTCACTGGAGATCTTGGTGAGACGATCGTCGCGGAAACGCCAGTCAGCCGTCTGATAGGTCAACGAATGATCCCGACGCTTCAGTTGGGACTGGCTGCATCCGTGTTTGCGATCGTCCTTGGTCTGCCGCTGGGAGTAGTCTCTGCGGTAAAGCGTGGCACGGGATGGGATTATTTTGCGCGTATTCTCGCGCTCGTTGGTCAGGCTGCACCGCAATTTTGGATTGCGATGATGGCGATCCTCCTATTCGCTATAATTCTTGGCTGGCTGCCTGTCGCTACCGCAGGGCCTGACGATGTTCCTCTATGGAACTGGGGAAAGCTCAGATATTTCGTCATGCCTGTCGTCACGTTAGGCTGGGGACCAGCTGCTGCGATTCTTCGGTTGACGCGGTCGTCAATGCTTGACGTATTGGATTCCGAATATGTTAAATTGGCCCGGGCGAAGGGGGTGAATTCTAACTCCGTCATTTGGAAGCATGCTTTCGGGAACGCCGTCCTCCAACCTCTGACCGTTGCGGCGCTAACGCTGGCAGGGTTCATCACCGGAGCCGTGGTTATCGAGCGGATTTTCGCATGGCCCGGTATCGGACAATTGACGATCGATGCTGTCTGGAACAACGACTTCCCGACTCTAACAAGCACTGTGCTCGTGCTGACTGCTATCTATGTGGGAATGAATTTCCTGGCGGATATTGGCTACGTGTACTTGAATCCCACAATCAGGTACAGCTAGTTGCATCAGGCCAGTCCAGTGTCCGAGGTACCGACCATCGTTCAACGCGTGAAAATCAAACGGACGTACTGGTACTACTTGCGTCGTTGGCCGATCATTCCGCTGATCATCCTGTCCGCTTTGGTATTCGTCGGAGTTACAGCACCGTGGATTGCTCCAAACGATCCGTTAAAACAACACCTGCCGCAGCGATCCGCAAAGCCGTTCTATCAGGACGGGAGCCCCTACCTTCTGGGTGGCGATCACGTTGGACGTGACGTAACTAGCCGCGTGATTCACGGGGCGAGAATATCGCTCACGGTGATGGCGGTAGCCATGTCGGCGGGTATGGTTATTGGAACCACTCTTGGCCTGGTGGCGGGCTACGCAGGTGGGATTGTCGACGAAATAATAACGCGCATTGTCGATATCTGGCTCGGATTCCCATTTTTGTTGCTTGCTCTCGTGGCTGCAATAACGATTGGTGCCAGCTTCACAGTAGTAATGGGGCTTATGGTGCTGCTCGCATGGAGCGGGTTCGTGAGGAACGTACGAGCTGACGTCCTGGTGTTGAAAGAGCTCGACTACGTAGCGGCTGCAAAAATTGCTGGAGCTTCGAGGACCCGAATCCTGGTCAGGCATATTTTTCCGGGCACAATTGGCACTGTTACGGTAATTGCCTCGCTGAGCGTTGGCGGACTAATCCTGTCGGAGGCGACGCTAAGTTTCCTTGGGGCTGGAATTCCGGCACCCACTCCGTCATGGGGCAATATGGTCTCGGAAGGCCGTGACTATCTGCAGACGGCCTGGTGGACCTCGGCGTTTCCCGGGGCTGCGCTGTTCCTCACCGTCATGTCGCTGAATTTCTTTGGCGATTGGCTGCGGGACAGGCTAGATCCAAAACTGCGCCAGCTAGACTGACCAGTTAGGCACGAACTTCTCGCCACGTGGTTTGTGGCACCTGAAACAACCAATCAGGCACCTGACGGCACCGAAATCGGCACTGCTTTTTGAGTTCGAAATGGTGGGCCTGGGATGACTCGAACATCCGACCTCTACTTTATCAGTCCGATTTTCTTCTTAGACCCGCTCGGACCTATTTACCCTCACAGCGACTGTTTTCAGTTCAAATGGGGCATTTCGCGGCAGGGTCACCAAGTGGTGAATACGCGATTCGAACTGATCAATGGCACTGAAAATGGCACCACTGGAGTTTTGAACCATAAGGTCTGAGTGCCTGAGTCCTGGCGTGAGCAAATGGACGAGCCGATTGCCTGGTTCCCGAGCCAGCGTGCTGGTTCAAGCACCTGCAGTGCAAGGTCTCGCGTAATGAGTGCGAGACCTGCCACCCGACGATGTAGCGTGAGCAGGCGCATATGACAAAGTCGACACAGGCGAAATCCCGACCAATTGCGAACGTAGGGCGGGCCAACCACCCAGAGACGGTTTGGGCCAGATGCCGCTAAGTTACGTCCCACCCGGTCGGTGGGGTGTTCGGCCGTGTAATCGGTACAGTGGTCCTCCTGGTCTTCACTCTGACTACTTGTTTGACCTTACTCCCGAATCAACCGCCCAAGGGTTGAACGCGCCACCGGGATGCCCGTGCGGCGTAACTGACGCCGGCGCTTGTGCACGCCGTGGGTACCGAAATGCCCTGCGTGGATATTCTGGATCTTCAGGTCTCGCGCACGCCAGGCCCTTGGCAGTGCCTCGACACGGACTGACTGCAAAGACGGGAGCCGCATTCGCGCTACGCAGTTGGTCGAACTAGTCGATACCACACGAAAATATTTTTCGACTTATTTGTCGGTCGGTGCGTGGCGCAGTGGCAGCGTACCCGTTTTGGGTCCCAGTCCGGGAGGGGGGTATGAGGCACGGGCGGGGGAGAGAACCCGTTGGGGTGGCAGAGTGCGGGGTCAGATGGCGAAGGGGTGGATTTTTTCGTAGGTGCCGTTGACTATCGGGCTTGCTTCTACTTCGAGCCAGTCTTCGAGGATGTCGGTGTAGAGGCCACGGAAGTCGTAGCTGTATGCGAGGTCGCCTTCGACCAGTTTTGACGGTTCGAGTGACGGGTATTCGCCGTAGTGTCCGCCGTTTACCCCGTTACCCATAACAAAGGCCACACCGCCCGATCCGTGGTCGGTGCCGGTGCCGTTGTCGAGCACGCGTCGGCCAAATTCGGAAAACATCAGCACGGTGACCTCATCGCCGAGTCCGTGCTCTTCGAGGTCCTGGTAGAACGCTGCGACCGACGTTGAGATGTCGCTCCACAGGCTGCTCTGTAGTTTTACTTCGTCGGTGTGGGTGTCGAAGCTGCCGTACTGGGTGTAGAAAATGCGAGTGCCAAGGTCGGCGATGTGGACCTGTGCGACGCCTTTCAGGCTTTTGGCGAAGGGGTTGTTCGGGTATTCAACGTTCGATGTGTAGGTATCGGGGGCCTGCCTGATGATGTCGGCGCCGCGCAGGGCGTTGAGTCCGGTCTTGCCCAGATAGTCCATCACCGTGTCGCTACCCATCAGGGGTGTGTACATACGGCTGAAGGCGTTGAGGGCCATCGTGCGCTGTTGTTCGCCGGCAACACCGGTCAGAAGTCCGTAGTTCTCGAGGTCGCCGACCGAGGTGACGGGGACTCCGGGTGCTGCCATGGCACGCGGCAGGCCGTTGCCAAAGTTAACACCCGTCACGACGTTGCTGCCCGAGGGGTCGAGTTCGCGCAGTGCCTGGCCGAGCCAGCCCCGTGAGCCGACGGTTGCAGGTTCGGCGGTGTGCCAGATGTCCATCGAACGGAAGTGTGAGCGGTTGGGGATCGGGTAGCCGATGCCGTGGATAATCGCGACGTTGCCGCGGTCATAGAGATTTTTGATTTCGCCCATGCCGGGGTTCAGGCCGTATCCTTTGTCGAGCGGAATGACCTGGTCGTCGGTGATCTTGATGTGGGGGCGAGCGTCTTTGTAGAGGCCGTTCTCGTAGGGGACGATGCAGTTGAGGTAGTCGTTACCGCCAGAGAGCTGGATGACTACAAGGACTTTTTCTCGCTTCATGGTTGTGGGTGACATATTGGGTGCCATTGGGTGCCATTGGCACTTTTACTGCGCTGGGTGGGTGGTTGCTGAGTCGGGGTGGCGCCATTGGGTGCCATTTGGTGCCATTTGGTGCCATTGGCATTTTTACTGCGTGGGGTGGGTGGGTACTGAATCGGGGTGGGTCGCTTTGTGCCTCGTAGTGACTGAGGTGGTGACGTGTCGGGACGATCACTCGGAAACTCGTTTGTAGATTTGTAAGCGGTGGCGGAGTGAGTCGGCGACGATCAGGCGTCCTTCGGGGTCAATTTCGACTGCGATTGGGTCCCAGAAATAGGCTTCGACCCTTGCCGAGACTTCGTGGGCGACATCGGTGTCGACCTCGATATACGGGTTGAAGCGAGAGCGGGCGTCGGCCTCGTCGGCATTGGCATTGAGGTAGTCCTGCGCCCACGGCGAGACAGTCGCCTGGCCACGCAGAGAAGCCTGGAAGTTCCAGTCTTTATCGAACATCTGGACGCGCTGGTTGGTCCAGTCGGCAACATAGATGTAGCCGTCGTCATCGACCGCGACGTCTGAAGGTCGATCGAACTGGCCTTCTTCAGTTCCGCTGGATCCGTACATGTCGATGAACTCACCGTCGGCCGTAAACCGCTGGATACGGTCGTTTCGCCAGTCGGCGACATAGATATTTCCTGCTGAGTCGATATCGATGCCCCAGGGCAGGTTGAATTCGCCTTCCATGGCTCCGAACGAACCCCAGTGGGAGATGTACTTGCCATCGGCGGTCATTCGCTGGATACGGTTGTTGAGATGATCGACGACGAGCAGATCGCCGTTTTGGGTGAACTTGAGAGCCGCGGGTCCGTTGATCTGGCCGGGTTCGCTGCCCTGCTCACCCCACTTCGATTCGTATTCACCTTCCGGTGTGAACACCGTTATCCGGTTGAGTTGTTCATCGGCGATGTAGATTCGATCATCAGGCCCGTGGGTGATGGCAGTTGGACTGGTGAACTGGCCATCGCCGCGACCGTCGCCGCCAAACTCGCCGTACCAGCCGTGGTGCACATCGCAGATGCCGACTCGTATCCCGAGCCGGTGCATCGGACTTTTGTTAATTGCGTAGACATGGCCGTCGGGGCGGACCGAGATGTCGACAGGGATGTGAAACCCGCGACCGCCAACGTCAGCGCCGAACCCTACCGTGTCGAGGTACTCGATTGTTGCCCGGTCTGTTTTCGCTGTTGCGCCTGTGGTCATTTTCTATACGCGCTGGTATTCGCGGGTAGCAACGGGGGGTTGTAGGACCGAGATTATCCTGACAGCGAGGTCGGGCTCTACCGCAGCATCGCCGTTCCCCGCGAAGTCGATCAAGTCGGTACGTGTTTCGTCGGAAACTTCGAGGCGTCCGAGTTGTTCGAGGCAGGCGTCAACCAGCGATTCCGCAGTAGGGTTGGTGCCGACTCTCGATGTAATCGTATCTACGATTTTTCGGATGCCCGGTCGGGCGGTATCGCCTATGACGCCACTTGCAAAATTGACCCTCTGGACCATAGACCCGGTAGAGATCCAGTCGCTGCCGCCCATCCAGCCTTCGACGCTCGGCGGTGCGAGCAAATCCTGTCCCATGTAGCCGCTTGCCTCGGTCACCTTATAGACGTCGCCGGTTGGCCAGTCGTAACCTCCGGCAAGCCGAACTGTGCCGACGGTGAGCTCTACCGGGCTTTTTATTCGGGCGTACCGGGCCGACTCTGACTTGAATGGATCGGAGAGGAACAGGGCCCGGAGCATTGCCTTAATACTGTAGTCGGAGGCGAAATAGGCATCGGTCATGACCCTGATCGCTTCGGGGTCCTTTGGCGGGAAGTGGGGCCACTGGGGGACCGGGAGTTCGTCGGCGACAAAGTAGTGGTAGAGGTGGCGGGCGATGAAGGTCGCGGTGGCAGGCTGGGCGCAGATGATGTCGATCACATCTTCACCGGTAAAGTTTCCGGTCTGACCGAGGAACGTCTTTTCACCGTCGTCGTGATCAGATTCGTCGTACTTGAACTGCCATGCGATGTAGCCGTAAGGGCGCATCGTGTTGTTGCGCATTTTCATGGCCATGTAGTCGGTGTTGGCGACCGTCCAGCCGGTGAAGGCCCGGGCGCACTCCTTGATGTCCTGCTCGGTGTAGTTACCGACGCCCATCGAGAAAAGTTCCAGGATTTCTCTTCCGTAGTTTTCGTTGATGGAGCCTTTGTGGTTGTCCTGGTTGTCCAGGAACATGAGCATTGCGGGGTCCCTGGAGAGCTGGATCAGGATTTCACGGAAGCTGCCGAGTCCGTACTTCCTGAACATCGCTACCTGGGTCTCCATGACCTTGCCCTGGATGAGCTTTGTCTGTGCCGTAGCGAAGACCCTGTGCCAGAAGAGTGCGACCTTCTCGACGAACGGGGCATCGGTGGTGACCATTTTGTAGACCCAGTTCGAGCCAGAACTGCCGCGAGTGCGGAGGTCGGACTGGTCGATGTGGTACCGGCGGATGAGATCGCCGGGTAGCGAGGTGGTATCTACGGCGTTGAGCAGTTCATCTACGGCTGCTTCGTAGTCGAGGTTCGAGAAGTGGCGGAGTTCGCTGTCTGTGCCGCCGAAACT
>JAQBVG010000088.1 GCA_027623655.1 Chloroflexota bacterium | reverse complement strand
CTCGTTAGGTTTGGGGCGACCTCCGAGTAAATAATGCGAAATCATGTGTCCCTGGGCCTTCGGGTGACCGAACTGGCTGCCCTGATATCTACCATCGATCCTTTGCACCAGCGTCGAGTCATAAAGGCGATCCACCAGTTTGACGTGATCAACCACACGGTGACACATCAGACAGAAAACCAACCCCGAGTCTTCTCGGAACCCTTCGCTGGACGGCACCCTCATGGGATCGAAATCGACTTTTGGTCCGTCCCAGATTGCTGCCAGTCCTAAGTCGATCCACGTCATGAGATCGCCGTTCCAGCGGTAGAACAGCTCATCAAGTATTTCGTACACGGTCCTGCGAGAGCACGGAACCCTGGCGGCTATGGTACTTATGGGTCTGCCGACCTGGAAGGAAACCAGAATGCGCCTGATCGACGGCAGTGCACGGTTCTTGAGTTCCTCGCGACTCACCTTCTTTGCAACCGAGTCAGGTTGCTGTCCGAACCAGGGCAGCTGATCCGCTACGGTCCTCAGTGCCTCCCTGTATCGGTCCCAGTGCTTTGCGTATCGAGGGTGCCTTTCGACGTCAATCAGGTACCTGCGTCCGATTTCGATTGTCTCAAAAGGGCTGATTACTGGTCTCGTAGCCGCATCTTCTCGTTCTTTTCGGACCAGACTCGGATGATTTGACTGTGGTTTCTTCTTGAATAGCTTCAATTCACCGTGCTCCCTTCGTGCGCCGACCGTGCGCGGAGCGTCTAGCGTGTGTCCGCATTCTGTGCACATTCAAAAGTGTGGTTTTCTGGTATTGATCCGGCAGTCGGAACCGGAGAGAAAGGGTGAAACGGAATTTCTACGGGAACATCGGTGTAGGTCCATCGTCCGGTGGCCCTGTCAGATCTGGTGGACTTGGCTCCGGTGGGCGACGAATACCGTCCCAGGATGACCGAGTGGGCCTTCACCCGGTTTGTGGCGCAGGCCAGGGTCGAGCCGTTAAATCCGGCAGTCTTCGCCAGGGATTTGGTGTCATGACGCCACGTGTTGACAACGGTCCAGAGCGTGTACAGTCTGTGAAATACCGGCTGATATATCTGGTACTTGCTTCGATCCTTCGCCTCATGCACTCGGTTTGTACCTTCGGAACACTCGGATTACGACTACGGAGTACGGAGTCGTTCAGCTACTGCGTCACTGGTATCGGTCGCCAAGTACGGTTCGCTGGTTGAGGCCCGTTTGTTCTGCAATGACGTAGAACCTTCGACTTCGTCTTGGGAGTCATCCGGTACATCGTGAGAATCATCACGGTCGGCCCCGACCCGCATGTCCGCCACCAGATCGGCGAGAATCGCCAGGCCGTCCTCGATTTGGGACGATTCTGTGCTGATGTTTCGCTCGTTGGTAGCTGCCATACACCAACCGTATATGTGTATGAAAATGTACTAAGAACACCAACATATTGGTAAAACTGTTTCTGTTACCATGAAAAGAGAGCCGTAATCCGAGAGACAGTGGAGAGACTGGATGCCTCGATCTGTAGACCCCAGGTACGTCCGGCGCTGGGCTGAACTGGCTGATCAAGAGAAGACGGTCGCCGAGATGCGAAGGGACCACCGAAAGCGGACCGGCAAGGTGGTCGATCCCCGAACGATCGAGAGGGCATTGGCGAGAACGCGGGCCGAGATCGCGGAACGAACTGCAACTGCGGCTGAGTTACAGCGTGGTATCCGCCTGCACGGGGAACAACTGCTCGCGAGTATCGATCCCCTTATGAAGACAGTTCGGTCGACCATCACGGGTCAGTTGAACCCTGCACCCGTATATGCGATTGATAAGACGAGCTTGACACTCGGTAGCAGCATCGCCGAAAAGAGGGGCGACACATGGAGGGTTCAATTGGCGGGAGAAAAAACGATCGAATTGCGCCTGCTCAGGGAGCACCTTCCGAGCGACAAGGTGTGGAAGCTGCTTGCGAAGTTTTCAGAGTCGATGGCCGACTGGATTACAGCAAGGATAGGGTTTGCCTTTGAGATCAATCGAAAGCTAACGCCGGTTGCCAGATCGCTCGATAGATCCATGACACAAAAAGGACAGCCGTTCGAGCGGGCCGGACTTTCGCTGATTGACGTGGCCGCAGCGAACGCCCGGATCAACGGGAGCGCTGCGATCGACGATCTGCTGGATTCGCTCGCTGTCGACTCGACCTCCGGTGACCTACACCTCGGTCCGACGAAACTGTGTTCGGTTAGAAAAGCCGATGTAGAAGACGTTCGGTCGGCTATATCGAGTGGTGTCGGACTCATTATGAAATCCGACGTTGGCCTTAGTATTTTGACCGCCAAGACTGCATTCGACCGAGCGGGATCAGACCTGGTGGACGAACTGGCAACCCTCAAATTTACGACATACCTGCCCGGCACCTGTGCAAGCTGCAAAAGATTCCGGTTGCAGTGAACGAGGAGGAATCCACATGAATGTTGGTATTTACACCCGAGTTTCATCGCTGGCCCAAGACGTCGATCTGTCCATATCGGCACAGATCAACGCTCTGCGGAAGTACGCGCTCGCCAACGATATGGTCATCGCCGAGGAATACATCGAGGAGGCCGAAAGTGGACGGTCTGCTGATCGGCCAGCCTTCTTGAGAATGATCTCGGACGCACAACAGGAGCCAAGGCCTTTCGAGGCGATACTGGTCTGGAAGCTCAATAGATTCGCTCGTAACCGTGAGGATTCGATAGTCTTCAAGGCGATCCTCAAGAGATTCGGCATCCAGGTGATATCGATAAATGAACCTGTCGAAGACGGTCCTTCCGGTCAACTCCTGGCCGGAATTATCGAGTCCATCGACGAGTTCTACTCATTGAATCTTGCTCAAGACGTCGTGAGAGGAATGAGAGAGGCGGCATCACGAGGGTTCTGGGTCAACTCTCGCGCTCCCTACGGATATCGGCGTGAGAGGGTCGTCGATGGTTCGAAAGACCGAGTAACCCTCAAAATCGAAGACGGCAAATCTGAGGTCGTTGTGGAGATATTCCGTATGGTCCTGGCCGGCAGTGGCGTGAAGGACATTGCCACGCAACTGAATACCAGGGGAGTGCCATCACCAGACGGAAAGAGGTGGGGACGAGGGCGTGTCCACAAGATCCTTATCAACCCAGCCTATGCCGGGACCTTGGTGTTCGGAGAAAGCGGGCGATATCACCTGGAATCTGGTCTTGAGCCGGTAATAGTCGAGAATGCGTTCCCGGCCATTATCGATCGGCAGACCTTCGACCGTGTTCAAGCAACGCTAAAAGCAAGGGCACCGAAGATTCAGCAGGCAAGACGTGCGGGTTCGAGATTCTTATTGAGCGGAATACTTGTGTGCGGCGAATGTGGTGCAGCGATGATCGGGCATGCCGCAAAGTCGGGCGCATACGCCTACTACACGTGTGGAACTGCATACAGGCTCGGAAAAGAAGAGTGCAGCGGCACACCAGTCGAGAAGGACCTCATCGAGCGTTCGGTAATGGCAAGGGTATTGAACGTCATACTCACCGAACCTAATCTAGAAAGATTAGTTGAACTTACCAATAAAGTTCTCCGATCCCGATCCGAGTCTTCGAAAGCCGAATCCAGGGTTATCGAACGTGAACTCCTTGATGTTCGAAAACGAACAGGTCGACTTTACGACGTGATCGAAAAGGGTGAACTGGTCATGACTGATCTGGCACCCAGGATCCGTGAGTTACGCGAACGAGAAAAAGTACTTGCTAGAGATCTTCAGTCGTTGCGTTCGACGGCATCGGAGAACCATGTGAAGCTGGTTAGGTCCGAAGAGGTACTGCGGTACCTTCTAGACCTCAAAAGTCTGTTATCCGCAGGCACACTGTCGCAACGGAAAACGTTCTTGAAATCGTTCGTCAAACGAATCCGCAAGAACGGCAATACCATCGAAACGGAGTACACCCTCCCGCTGCCCCTGGAGAAATCCAGCCTTGGCGCAGAGGGTGTACCACCTACGGTATCGTTTGGTGGAGCTGGAGGGATTCGAACCCTCTACCTCGTCATTGCGAACGACGCGCTCTCCCAATTGAGCTACAGCCCCTGATTCGATTTACGCTACCCCGGTGATCGCTCGCGACCATCGCACACGACTTGCTGGAGCGGAGCGGCACGGAATTCGAAATTTGGAACTCTTTCAGCGTAGCAAAAAGCGACTGATAAGTCTCAACTCGGATCTATTCTAGTGCTACTATTCCGCCCGATTACAGTTAATGAAACCCTCGGATAATCGTCAGGCCGCCGGACGTGCGAGGGCGACTAATCGATAACACAGCGAGGTTCGAATTGCTTAAGCACTTCCAGGTGCCGGATGACATTGCCGTAAGAGTAGACGTGGATAAGTTGCGTGCCGTGACTGAACAGGTGTTCATGAAATGTGGCGTGCCTGAATCCGAGGCCCGACTCGGTGCCGATGTACTGATGTTCGCCGATCAGAGCGGAATCGACACTCACGGCGTTTCGAACATGCTCCGATCGTATGTGGCCGCATACAACTCGGACGCTTTGAACCCTGACCCGGTGTTGAAGATCGTGAAGGAAACGCCTTCCACGGCGACAGTCGACGGCGATGGCGGCCTTGGTTTGATGATCGCCCCAAAAGCCATGGAGATCGCGATCGAAAAGGCAAAAGCTGTAGGTACAGGTGTCGTGGCGGTGCGAAATTCCGGTCACCTCGGTGCCGCGGGATACCACGCCGTGATGGCCGCAAAACAGGACATGATCGGTTGGTGCATGACCGCCGGTGGCAAGTCCATGGTCCCGACCTTTGGAGCCGAAGCACAACTGGGCACAAACCCGATCGCTTTCGCAGCGCCCGGCAAAAATGAGCCGACGTTCATGTTCGACGCCGCCATGACCTCGATTGCAGGCAACAAGATCGGTCTTGCAAATCGAATGGGTAAGGGAATGTCGCCAGGCTGGGTTGCCAACGACGATGGAAGTCCAAACATGGAGTATGGCGCCGTAGCTGACTTCGCGGCGAACTCGATGCGCATGCAACTGCCTCTGGGTTCTACACGCGAGCTTGGTTCTCACAAGGGATACGGTCTCGGTGTAATGGTCGATATTCTCTGCGGTCAACTTGCGTTTGCACCCGGATTCGGAAGCCTCTCGAGGACACGACGTGCACATTTTGTTGCCGCTTACTCCGTCGAGGCGTTCGGCGATGTTGACGAGTTCAAAGCCAACATGGACGGCATGCTGAAGGGTCTGGCTGCGACGAAACCGATGCCGGGTCACGACCGGGTGTTCTACGCAGGTCTTCCGGAGCACGAGACTCGAATCGAACGGGGGGAACTGGGAGTGCCGCTGCACCCGGAAGTTATCGACTGGTTCCGAGACATCTGTGCCGAGTTCGAAATAACGTTCGATCTGGTCTAGACGGCCCTAATTTTCACGTAGGGTGCGACCACGGTTGTTGCTCGACTGTTTTAGCGCAGTCGCGGCATACGCGCTGCCTAGCTGAACACGCTGAAATAAGAGTTGAAAAAGCGGGCTGCATCCACTGTCACGCCGACACGGTGCGGCCCGCTTTTATCGGCCACCCACTCCATCGTGCCATCGTCGCGCCCGTCACGACGTATGACGGTGGCGGTACCCTGTTCGTACCCGCAAATCGTTTCGTCGAACAGGGTCACAGCTGCCAGCGGGTCGTGAAATTTCAGTTGTTCGCGCTCGTTGAACCAGACCTCAGACATTTCGAGGACAGGTTGCAACAAAGGTTGTTTGAAGTACTCGCGAACCTCGCTGGAATCCATTACGACATCGTATGTCACGTCGAGACCGAGCGAGGTGTGAAGTTGATTTTCGTTGGATAGCGGGGTCGAGTAGACGACACCCGCGGCAGCCGGATCGCAGTGCGAGTTCCACTCGGCGTTCGGTGCTCGATGCTGTCGATCAGTAAACCGGCCACACATGAGTTGCAGCGATTTCAGCAGAGCCGGCACATCCGGGTGTTCAATGAACAATTTTGCAATGTTCGTCATCGGGCCGACGGCGAGCAATACGACCTCGCCCGGGCTGTTGCGAACGGTTTCCGCCATGAAATCAACGGCACCTTGATCGCTGAACTCGGCGTCGTGGCTCCAGTTCGGAAGCACCTCGGCCTGCTGAACGTTCGGCTGGCGGGTCGGCCCATCGAGACGGTGCTCTATCCCGGGAACTATCGGCACGTCAACGCCAGCGGCTTTGCACAACGCACTCGCAAGCTTTGCTCGCACGATCGGCTGCCCGGATACGGTTGTGATTCCGACAAGATCGCATCGTGGTTGCGCAAGCAGGTATGCAAGTGCGACAGCGTCGTCGATGTCGGACCCGATATCCGTATCGAAGAGAACCTTTATCTTGCTTTCTGTCGAAACCATGCTCAACTTTGGCCCCGCTTGCTACCAGGGGATCGGAGGACTGCCCGACCGTGGACGTGACCGCGCGCTCGCTGACTCTCGTTCAAATCCGGTTTCCACGATACTTTTCCAAAAATTTCGTTCTCCGACTCGAAGTTTTGAGGCCTGGGTGGGGTTCGGCTATCTTCGTAATACACGTCGCGAACTATGTTCAGGACGATAGTGAACTCGTCTGGCAACGTGCGTTCTATATTCAGCAACGAATCTATTCGTTCGCGCTCGGTCATCGCCGAGTATCCGCCGACCGCATGAGCTGTCAGATCGAGTGACATGGCTTCCACGATTCGAAGAAGTGCCGACAACGTTAGTTTGTCGCGAACCGCCCGCGCTTCGACGGCACCCAGAAGCCCGAGTGTGCCGGGACCAGGTACCGATTCCTCAACTGGGATCATCAAATTGAGTGCGTGAACGAGCCTGAGGCGGTCAGCATCGCTTAGCGAGCCATCGTGATTGGGCATTTTCGGCCTGAATCGAAAAAGATCTATTGAGTAAAGGCGAGTCGAAATTATCTGGCACCGTCACAGGTACTCGCGGAAGATACTACCCCTCACGACAGGATGACACCGTTTTGGAGGCATGCAAATGGCCAGAGTTTCGACAAGGAGTGATGAGAATCTTCAGGTGCGGGTGAGCTCGGAAGATCACACGTGGATTGCGGACGAACCAGAGGGTGTCGGTGACGGTGCGGGACCCGGCCCATACGATCTTTTGCTGGGAGCACTTGGCTCGTGCATGACAATGACTTTGCTTCTGTACTCAAAGCGAAAAGAATGGCCACTTGAGCGAGTTGATGTGGATATCGAGCACGATCGTGTGCATGCCGAGGACGCAGCGAAGGTCGAGGAGGCGAGTGGCCTGGTCGAACGGTTCCGCATCAACCTGGTGCTCCACGGCGATCTCGACGAAACTCAGCGTAGCCGGTTGGCGGAAATCGCTACAAAGTGTCCGATTAGAAAAACACTCGCCGCAACCCACATGTTCGATGAGTCTGTAACACTGGCCGATTAGTCCATTGTTATGAATCTCTGCAGCTAGCCGTTCAGAGCCGCTTGCCATCGCTGTGAGTCTCCGTACTCTGGATCAGAGGATGTTGTTCTCATTTGCCGTGGCCCGACGAAAGCGTTCGCCGAATCTGCCACGGAGTCGTGCGAATAGAGGGACCCGGATGCTGAACGGAGTGCTGATCGGATTCGGAATAATGATCGCATCGATCGTCATTCCGGTTGTCCACTATGTGGCGGTGCCTCTTAGTCCGTTCATAGCGGGTTTTATCGGCGGTGGCGTTGCAAGGGTTGATCAGGATGGGGTCGTAAAATTCGGCGCCCTGATGGCCGGATTGATGCTCCTGCCTGCCCTGGTCATTGTCGTAATCAAATTCGCGTTCGGTGTCGATGAGATTCTGAGACTTTCGATAACGCTGTGGCTATTGGTAGCGATCTCACTCGTTCCCTACACATGGTTCGGTGCCACAGTTGGTGCGCTGGGTTCTTACCTCACACGCCGCGACAAGAATGACCAATCAGCCTGAATAGGACGACACTGCCGATCAGAGTGAGTCCGCCAGTTCACGAGTCGCCCGTTTTACATCCTGAAGTCGGCGTTGCTTCACCTTCGAATCTGGAACGATCATGATCGGGCCAGTCGCGTCTCTTGTCAGCCTGTCCGCAGTGCTGCCAAACAACGATCTGTAAAGCCCTGAGCGCATTTTCGAACTCGCCACAATCCATGAACCCGGTCGTTCCGATTGGAGAGACTGGATGTGTCCGACTGTGTCATCTTCGGCGTGTTCGATATCGGCATAAATACCGTCTTCATCAAGAATACTCAGCAGTTCTTGTTCATTTTCCGGATTCGCCTGCGAAGTTGAAACCACCACCGTAACCGAAGATCGACTGGCACCCGCAATAGCACTGATTACCGGCAGAGCAGAATCAATGGCGGCGTGACGGTACGGGAATATCAGCGAACCTGGAGGGTGCGGTGTCACCCCATTCAGTTTGACCTGATTTGGATTCACGATAAGCAACGGCACGGAGGTTGTTTTCCACAGCCCTTCCAGCAACCCAGGCGCCAACAATCTGAGCGTACGCGTGCGTGGGTTACTGGCCATCGCGATAATCCCGTACGAACTGGCGGTCGATCGTGATGAAATCGTAACGGCGGCGTGACCCGTGGCCAACCCCCATCGAGCTTTAATACCATGTGGGCCAAGTCGGCTCACAATCTCGTCAAGATATGCTGCTGCCAGCGCTGATCCGCGATCACGTGGAGCGTCAGGGTAGTGCACCTGTCCCAGTCGTGCCCCCCTCGCCGGGTGGGTTGGAGGAAGGCTGTGGAAAAGCATTATTTCGCCGGAGAACCAGTCGGCAATCATCGATGCGAATGGCAGGATCTGTTCGGAACTCCGGCGCCCGTCAAGCGGAACCAGGATTCGACTTAGATTGAGCGCGTTTCCACGATCGACGGCGAGGCGTCGGACTTCTTCCTCGGTCCATACGTGCATATCTGGTTGCTGCGTCATCGTTCGCCTGTTAGAGCGAGTGTATCGCTTTCATGAACAGGGCAAGCCGATTGGGCTGTTCGCTGATTTCAATGTTTTCACCCTCAGCATGAGGGTTTAGCCCTTTAGAGCCCAAACCGTCCGCCGAGGGAACTCCCATCGCCGCGGTCAGGTTGGCATCGCTGCCTCCACCGGTCGACTCCTCGGTCAACTCGAAGCCAATCTCGTGAGACCACTCGATCAGAGAAGCAGCAAGTTTTGCCAGTTCAGGTGTTCTTTCCATAGGTGGCCGGTGGAATCCACCCTCAATCGTGAGCGATGTGCCTTCGACAGCGGGTTTGAGCGCCCGGATCTGCGCTTCGATCTTTTCAGCCTGCTCGTTGGTTCTCGCCCTGACGTCGATTGTCGCTTCTGCGTGGGCCGGGATGGTGTTTCGAGCCGAGCCGCCAGATATAAGGCCCGTGCTTACTGTTATTCCGTCAGGCCAGTCGTTCATCGCCTGGAGTTCAACGATTTTTTGTGCCAGTTCGTGAATCGCAGAGGCGCCACGTTCCGGAAATGCACCGGCGTGACTGGCTTTGCCCTCGACCACCAGTCGAAACTCGGCAAGTCCTTTTCGCTGGGTTTTCAGCGCACCGGCACCGGCCTGCCCGGGCTCCATTACCAGGGCGAAGGCAGCTCCCTGTGCAGAGCTTTCCACCAGTGGACGCGAAGATGGGCTGCCGACTTCTTCATCTGTATTGAACAGTACTCGAACGGGTCGATCAGGCCAGAGATCCTGAGATTGAAGCGTGCGAAGTCCAACGATCGTCGTAGCGATCCCGGCCTTCATGTCGAGCACACCGGGTCCGTACATCCGGCCGTCTTTCTCGTAGTAGCCCATTCGTTCGAGCGTACCAATCGGCCACACGGTGTCGAGATGGCCGATTACCAGGGCATGCGGTGTGCCTGAGTCCCGGTTTTTGCCAGTCCAATTCGCCGTGATGTGATCGCCGTATTTCTTTTCAGGGTGAACCGTAACTTCACCACCGATCGATGCCAGCAGTTCGGCAGTAATACCAGAAATCCTGTCGTTCGCGGCTTTGTCGCTTGTCGGCGTTTCGATCATCACCAGTTTTTCGATCAGATCGAAGAGTTCGGTTTCTTGCGATTTGGCGAGAGCGAGCCAATCAGTCACGTTTGGGTCCTCAAGTTGTGCTGGCGAAGAAGCGCCATGAAAACGTTGTCGTCGAACACCCCGTCAATGAATCGAGCCTGCAATTTACGCCCCTCTTCTACAAATCCGAACTTTCTGTACAGGTCGATTGCAGCGGCGTTCGATCCAAATACTTCAAGCTCAATGCGAGTGGGATCGCGGTCCCAGGCCGCGCCGATAGCTTTTTTCATGAGCCTTGAGCCTATTCCCATTCTTCGATACTCGCGGTGAACCATGATTCCAAGGCTGGCACTGTGAGGGAAACCCTCTCGTTCAGCAGGAATGATGTCGCAGGAGCCGACTACCCGGGCTTTATCGAGGGCGAAAAATCTGTCAATTCTGCCTGCCACGGCATCACGGGTGAAACTTTCGACGGCATCTCGCGATGGCGGCTCCAGCCTGGCAAGGTACTTGCGCTCACTGACCACCGCCCTGATGCACTCGTAGAAACTGTCAACAAGTTCAATAGACGCAGGCTGGGTCACGTCCGTCAAGGTGGTGTATGAAGCGTTTCGCGTCATCCTGTTTCCCATGATTGCCTATGCG
>JAQBVG010000087.1 GCA_027623655.1 Chloroflexota bacterium | reverse complement strand
CGGCCCCCACCAACTTCGCCCGAACAACGTTTCAAACGGGAAAACACGGATTCTTCAGCACCCTGCTAGATACATACGCCGGTTGCACCGTAGTCGTTTCGGGACCCGTCAAGCGACTGAGGATCGGTGGCTTCGAACATCTCACGGCCGAACTCGAGGTGGTGACGTGTGTTGTCTAGATCGAACCAAAGGAGTTCAGAGAAGCGCCGCGACTACTCAACGGTTGGCTCGTCCAGCGAGTCCACCACTTCGGGGCCGCATGAGTTTCGGGACTCCACTGGTAGTGAGAACACATCCCCCGACCTGAGTGCCATCTGGAACGAACTGATGAGCCTGAAGGAAACGGTTGAAAACGAGCACGATCACAAACTCCGGCAGATAGAAAGCGATCTGCGATGGACGATGGGGCTGGTGGCCGCGCAGTTCATGACGCTTATCGGTTCCGCCATTGCGATACTTGCAGGGAGTTAGGACTCACGTTTCACGGGTCTCGACACCCTCCAATCAGGACCGACAACGCTTACACTTTGGCCTCGAAAACTGTCTACCGGGTTTCGAGGCCTTTTTTCGATAGCGCAGTACACAGTCGTTGTGGAGGAGATAGCTCGGATGCGAATTGGGATCATGGGAGCCGGGGGCATCGGGAGCGTTGTTGGCGGATTGCTCTCTAAGGGCGGTCACGATGTAACGTTGGTCGACCAGTGGCCCGAGCACGTGAACAAGATCAAGGCCGACGGTCTCATGGTGGAAACACGCGAAGGTGAGCACCTCACCCACCCCAGAGCGATCCACCTCCACGAACTGCAACTCGAAACAGTGCCGTTCGACGCGGCGTTCATCGCCGTGAAGTCTTACGACACCGAGTGGGCGACCACCATGATGCTCAACTATGTCGATCCGGATCACGGCATATTTGTCGACTTCCAGAACGGGATCAACGACGAACGGATGGCTGCGATCGCCGGGGTAGAGCGCTCGCTTGCGTGCATCATCACTATCAGTGCAGCGGTGTACGAACCCGGTCGTGGGATTCGAACGGATGTCAATTCGCCAGGGTTCAAAATCGCCGAGCATGACGGCTCCGATACACCGAGGGCAAGGCAGTTGGTCGAAGTCATGAATGCTGTCGAGCGCTCCGAATTTTCCAACGATCTGTGGGGTGAACGCTGGTCGAAACTCATGGTCAACTGCATGAACAACGCCCTATCAGGTGTTAGCGGATACGGCACAGCTGAGGTTCGAACCGAGGCTGATACCCGGAGAATTGGTATTCAGCTTGGCGCCGAGGTTGCCCGGGTCGCAAACGCACAGGGCAAGCACCTGCATCCGGTCCTTGGACTATCACCCGAGGCGGTGATCGACGCAGCTGAGGGTCGTAACGTTGAAGAGGTCGAGGACATGTTGCTTGAGACAGCGCGAAAGGCAGGGGCGGGGGGCGTGCCGTCATTCGGGCAGGACGTTCGAAAGGGTCGTCGAACGGAGATCGATTACCTGAACGGCTACGTCTCGGATATGGGCCGCAAAGTAGGCGTGCCAACACCCTTCAACGACAAGATCGTCGAGATCGTTCACGACCTGGGGATCCACTTCACCGGGGACAAACGACACATACAGCCACTTGTCGACATGTTGCCGTAACTCGTCGTACCTCCTGAGCCGGTAGAGAAGTAACGGAAAAACATGACATTCAACATAGCGCTGGTCGGTTGTGGAGGCATGGGGCGCAGGCATGCCCACGGGTATATCGAGCTTCGCAAGTATTTCGACACCGTTTCGCTTGCAGCCGTTTGCGATGTGCATCACGACGTCGCGACAACAGTTGCAGACGAGGTCGGTGCTGCAACTGGATCGCGTCCGGATATCTACACCGACTTTGAGAAAATGCTTGAGTCGGCTGATCTTGATGGAGTCGCGATAGTTACCAGCACTCCGATGCACCACCGGTTTGCTATCCAGGCGATGCAGGCCGGTCTTCACGTAATCACAGAGAAACCAATGGGACTTACGTTAAAGGCCTGTCGCCTGATGCGGGAGGCATCTCGCTCAACGGGAAAAGTCATGGCGGTTGCCGAGAACTACCGGCGCGACCCGATGAACCGGCTGACCCGGCAGTTGATCGATGCCGGTGCAATCGGGACTCCATATTTCGCTCTTGATATGAGCGTGGGAAGCTCGGGCGGTGCGGTCATGCACAGTACCGTGTGGCGGGCGCAGAAAAATCAGGCTGGCGGCATGGTTTTGGACGCTGGCGTTCACAACGCCGATATGCTGCTCTACCTGATGGGCCCGGCCGATACCGTGTTCGCAGAAACGTCGATTTTCGAGCAAGAGCGAACACTACGGCCGATGTCTGAAGTTGCCCCCGGACTGGCAGCGATGTACGACCACCGAAAAGAGGACGGTTATGCGACTGGTGACCTGGTTGAGCAGACAGCAGTCGACACCGCATTCGGCGTAATCAGGTTCCGGTCGGGTGCGATCGGCCAGCTGTCTATGACCGATACCTCGCATGGGCAATCGCTGGGCGTCTCGACGGTTTCAGGCAGTACAGGAACGCTGTTCAGGCCACGAAGCCGGTCGGGTCAGTCACCCCGAATCGTGAGGAAAGACGGAGTCGAGATCACCGGTGATGCACTGCTGGATCTTGTACCCGGGTTCCAGCTGGACGAGATAACTTCTTCTTTGTGGAACGGCGCCCGGAGAATCAGCTCATACGATTTGGACTTCCGCACGATCGACTCGAAAATCCTGGCGTATGAGTATCTCGATATGGTCAACGCTGCCGAAACGGGCGGGCAACCCGAGGTCGGTCCACGGGAAGGCATGGACGCTCTCGCACTGGCGTATGCCCTGATGGAGTCGGGCGCCAGCGGGTCGACCGTGACCGTCGACGATGTAGCCGAAGGCAGGACATCGGATTTCCAAGACGACATCGACCGGGAGATGGGCATTTAGTCGATCGATCTTCGACTGGCATGGAAATCCGCTCCCTGACCAGGGCTGAAGCCGAGACGACCTGAACGCAAAAATCCGGTTTTAGTGGGATTTTCCAGCGGCGCGAGCCGCGTGGCAGGTTCAGACCCAGTCGAGACAAACCGTGTCAGGTCTGTTGACTCCATAAGACAAGTCGAGCCGGTACTCATAGATTTAGTGCGAACTCGGCACCAACGTTTGACCGTGAGTATTTCACAGAAATACCCTGTCGCTTACAGATCGCATGGCTCAGCATGGCAGAAGGTCACGGGGCACTGGCAGGTTCACGACCGTGCATCAGCAGTTTGTGCGCCTGCGAATGCAGACTCGCCCACGTGCTAAATCGAGAGCTAATTACCTCGGGCTGGCAGGAGAAAGTTCGTGATCAGCCGTAAGTCTCTAAAACGTACCGGGATATTTGCGGCGCTGCTTCTAGTTTTCGCGTTTGTCGTGGTCCAGGCCGTCCCCTATGGCCGCAACCATGAAAACCCTCCTGTTATTGCCGAGCCGGCCTGGGATATACCAGCGACCCGTGAACTCGTGGTCAGAGCCTGCTTCGACTGCCACTCGAACAAAGTATCCTGGCCGTGGTATTCGAACATTGCGCCACTGTCGTGGTGGATCCAGAACCATGTCGACGAAGGGCGAGACGAACTGAACTTCTCGGAATGGTCAGTCACAGAAGACGAATCCGGCGACATTGCTGAATCAGTGATGGAAAACGAGATGCCACCCCGCTATTACGAGCTTGGCCCCAACTCGCCCGGTCTTTCCGATCGAGAACGTCAACTGCTGATTGCAGGTCTCGTAACGACCTTTGGCCGCCCGAACGGTGAGGATGACGAACACGAATAGGACAGGGATTAACGGGCGGTTTGCGCCGCATAGGGCGTCCTTCTGGATCCAGTCCCGGACCAGGCAGATCCAGTCGGTGCCTGGAAAATACTGATTTGGTGAATCCACGTCTGCCCGGTGTCGATACCGCCGAATAACCGGTACTTCATCGCCTTCAGGTCGCCCGAAACTGAGCGACCGAAAATATGGAGTCGAGTGTGCCGATGTCGACTTCTTATCACGTCGTTCTCATGGCCTGTAGAGCTTCTTCACGGCTGATCCACGCGGCACGGAATATGCTGCCTTAAAGGACTCACAATCAGGAGAATTCGAGTATTCACCGGGAGTAGCTCAGATGATCAAGCGCATACTAATGCCAATCGACCAGTCGGAGAACTCGGGCAGAATACAGAGTTGGGTCACCGGGCTGGCAAAACCACTGGACGCCGAGATCGTGCTGTTGACAGTCATCGATCCCGAAAAAATCTATATGCCCCATGTGGTCTCACCGCAGGAGCGCGCACTTGATCGTTCTCAGCAGGAACACGCTCACACGACCGGTGGTGCATACATTGAGCCATCCGGTGTTGGGGTCATCCTTTCAGCGAGCAGCCGGGGTGCCGGACCCGAGCAACCACAGGTGCTGGGCACTCAGGTCATCGACCAGGCGGTTACTGCAGCAGATCGATACCTAGCGCACCTGGCCGATCAGATCAGGTCGGAAGGTATCAGGGTTACGACCACCGTCGAGATCGGTGATCCGGCCACCCAGATCATTAAGGCAGCCACGGACGAACAGGTTGAGTTGATCGGTATGGCGACCCATAGGAAATCTGTCCTTGCACGAGGGATCCTGGGCAGCGTGACAGACCGGGTAATCCACAGTTCTACGATCCCTGTCATGACGAATAGACCGGGTCGAGCGTCAGGCCGTACACCCCGGATGCCAGATGTCGTAGTGGTCCCGCTCGATGGGTCCAGACACTCCGAATCAGCTTTTCCGTTCGCGATTGATATTGCGAAAGCCACTGGCGCGAGCATGGTACTCACACGGGCCACCGGCGCCCCGTTTTATTCAGCGGCGGCTGAATCGGGCGTGTACTACACCAGCCAGATCACGCTCGGGATGTTGACCGAGCAGTCCCGCCTGTACCTTGAGCCGTTCGTTGAGGCTGCAGAGGCGGAAGGCATTGACGTGGCAATCCGCACACCAATGGGCGCCGCTGCCCGCGCAATCATGGCGATCGCTGACGAGGAAGACAATACACTCATCGTTATGGGCAGCCGGGGCACGAGCGGGCTAAAACGCTGGATACTCGGGAGCGTTGCAGACAAGGTCATCAGGGCCTCCGGTCACCCGGTAATCGTCGTTCCACCGGTGTCCACTCGATCCGGGTGAAGCAGGCCATGCGGAGCTCTGGGTCGAGTGACGCCTGAGTAACCTGAACGGTGTTCCGCCTTACGACCTCTCCCTTTAAACGCGCCCGGTTCGTGGCCGCATACTCCACTTCCAGGTTGACGAAGTTCGATGTTCGGAAGACGTCGGCTGAACACGCAGCACAGGGGGGGGCAAGGTTACCACCGGATTCCTTCAGGACTGCAGGAATGGTAGTTCCGATTTGCGGAATGGACTGGTAGTTCCGATCAGCGGTTATTGCGTGGCGGTCGTCTGCTAGGATTTCGCGTGTGCATTTGGTAACCACCCTGCGCTAGAAATCGACGACGTAATTGGATTTTTCAAAGTACCGGCTCGCTCGAGAAGAACTGCGGTGGACGTGCGACCCGGAGCAGTTCGACACTGCGGCGGCCAACAATAACGAACCATTGTCTACGTTCATCGGCCAGGACCGCGCCGTGCGAGCCCTGGAGTTCGGTCTTGCAGTTGAACGTCCCGGTTACAACATTTTTGTGAGCGGAAAAGCAGGTACCGGCAAAAGTACCGTCATACGGTCGCATCTTGAAGCTGCCATCAAGCAAGACACCAATCACGCGAAAGGGCATCACGTTTACGACTGGTGCTACGTATTTAACTTTGAGGATCACGATTCCCCGAGGGTAATCAGGTTAGAACCCGGGATGGGAAAGCAGTTCGTGCGGGATATCGCTGAATTGCAGTCCAATTTGAGCCACGCAATATCGACCGCATTCGACGATGACGCATATAAGAATGAAGTTCGACGAATTAACGATGAGGCTTCTCAGAGTCGCAACGTTCAGATCGCAGAAGCCGAGAGAGCGGCACTCGCCAAAAACTTTTCAGTGCAGGTCGGTTCGATGGGGATTGCCGTTGTTCCACTGAAGGACGGCAAGCCGTTGGAACGTAACGAATTTGTCGCGATGTCGAAACAACAACAGGAGGAGATTGACACTGCTCAGCGTGAAGTTGCCGAACGTATTGAGACGGTGGTGGGGCGATTGCGGACTCTGGAGGAGAACCGTTTAGAGGCCATACACGGGATAGACGGTAAGGTCGTAGAAAACGTAGTTAAACCGCCGTTCGCCGTTCTTGAGAACAAATACCGGGACGTCGACACGATCCAGCAATTCCTGGCGGGGCTCCGAGAATTCTCACTCACCGAGGTCCAGATACTCCAGGCGGCCGAAACTCAGGATGAGCAGGCTCGGCCGACAATACCGGGAGATCAGGCGGCGATGCCCCAGGCTGGCCTGCTTCCATTCAGGGTCAATCTCTTTGTTGACAATTCAGCGATCGATCGAAAACAGATAATTGTTGAAGACAATCCGACCTTCCCGCATCTGTTTGGGAATATTGAACGGACGCCCGTCCCCGGTGCTGCCCTCACAAATCACATGATGCTCAAGGCAGGATCGTTAGTGCGAGCCAGCGGCGGGTTTCTTGTACTTGAAGCACGTGACGTACTGACCCACCCCGCCGTGTGGCCGGCTCTCAAGCGGGTACTGAAAGGAGGGGAAGTGCGCCCTGAAGATCCCAGCGATCTTGCCATTTTAGGTTTGTTTCCCCAGGGCCTGCGGCCTGACGCCATTCCCATCGATGTCAAGGTAGTAATGACTGGTGAGCCAGAGGTTTACTCACTGCTTGTTGCGCACGATCCGGAATTCTGGGAGATATTCAAAATCAGGGCCGATCTCGATCATCAAACTGCGAACACCGCATCTCGAATACTCGAATACTCGAGGTTCATAACAGACCTCTGTAACAAACGCGAACTACGGCATTTCACTAAAACGGGAATCGCTTCGGTAGTCGAGCACGGTGCTCGCATGGTCGAGAGTCAGAAAAAACTATCCACCAGATTCGGACTACTGGCGGATCTGGTCGTCGAGGCGTCTGAGTACGCAGCTCGATCTGACAGCGACCTGGTCGGAAGGGAACATGTCGAGGAGGCCCTGGAACAGCGAGTGTATCGAGCGGCACGTGTGGCCGATGCCATTCAGGGCCTCATGATCGATGGAACCCTGATTGTCGACCTCGAAGGCAAAAAGGTCGGTCAGGCGAACGGTCTAGCCGTGTACGGTGATGGTGATTTGATGTTCGGAAAGCCGAACAAAATCACAATTCGCACTTACATGGGCCAGCAGGGTGTCATCAATATCGAGCGAGAAGTGCGTCTCGGTGGCGCCATTCATAACAAAGGTGTGTTGATTCTCACCGGATACCTGGGCGCGACTTTTGCTCAGAAATTTCCACTTAGCGTGAACATCAGTATCGCCTTCGAACAATCGTATGGACCGGTCGATGGCGACAGTGCGTCTTCTACCGAGCTCTACGCGATCCTGTCCTCGCTTGCCGATGTACCGATTCGCCAGGACATTGCGATTACAGGTTCGGTAAACCAGGCGGGTGACATCCAGCCGATCGGCGGAGTAAACGAAAAAGTCGAAGGATTCTTTGACCTTTGCAAAGCCGCTGGAAAACTAGGATCGGCAGGGATCCTGATACCGCGATTGAATGTCAAAAACCTGATGTTGCGTCGAGATGTCGTCGAAGCCGCCGGCAAAGGAGAATTTCATATCTATTCTGCTGCCAGCGTGCTGGAGGGAATCGAAATACTGACCGGCCTGGAGGCAGGGGAGCCAGACGAGAACGGTCACTATCCCGCGGATAGCGTCAACGGTAGAGCAGAGGCGAAACTCAGGGCGTACGCTGACGGGCTACGGGGTTATTACTTGCGCCACGATGGTCGCGACAACGGCGTTTAGCATCCTGTTAGTCGGGTGAGGCCGAGTGGCCGTAATCGGATTTCAACCTTCCCAACTCGTTTTCAGAGAGCGTGCCACTGAGCGCGGCAACATTCGCCTCCAGGTGAGCAATGCTGGATGTACCAGAGATGACGGTTGTGACCGCTCCGGGCTCGGCGGCGAACTGATAACCCTTGTGGATCAGCAAGGATGAGTCGCCACCAGAAAGCCAGTCGAACGCCCTGTCACCGCCGTTGTCACCCCACTCGCTCATACGTTCCTGCAGTTTTTCTGGGCGGGTGAGTGTCAGCCGGACCGGGGCCATGTTGAGCACACCTGTCGATGAACTATTTGCAAGAGGCAGCGCTCGTTTTGCCGCCCACTGGTTCATGATGCCGTACTTCAGCATCACCGAATCCCACACGTCGGGGTGGCGTTCCATCGCGACCGACATCCCCTCGTGCTTCGAGTCCATGGTCAGCATTTCCGTAACACCGAGGAATCGAGTTTTGCCCTGCTCCTGCAGTCGTTGCATGACAGGAATGAAGATATCAGCGAGCTGATCGTAGTGATCAGGAAGAACACCGTGGATTTGGAAGATGTCGACGTAGTCGGTTTCGAGCCGTTCAAGGCTCTGTTCAAGCGCTCTGACCGCTACCTCGGTGTCCGAAGTGGGTCCGCTATCGAATCTGTACGACCATTTCGTTGCGATCAAGTAAGAGTCGCGCGTGTGGCCCCGTAGCGCTCGGCCCAGCATCGATTCCGCCTCGCCGTATCCCTGGGCTGTATCGAAAAGATTTACGCCAAGATCGAGCGCACGACCGACAAGTGCGGCGCGTCCCGAGTCGTCGAGTCCGGTTTTCTGGCCGAACTGGGACGGCCCACCGGTTCCGTAGCTCAGGAGTGAAACGTCTACGCCGGTGTTGCCGAGTTTTCTGTACTGCAAAGTTCGTCGGGATCCCTAGTACTCAAGAATGGCGCGGCCGAGGATCTTCCCGCTTTGCAGGTCGTCGCACGCTTCGTTGATCTCGTCGAGCCTGTATCGCTTCGTTACCAGCTTGTCGAGCTTGAACTTGCCTTCCTTGTAAAGGCGCAAATACATGCTGAAATCTTTGTCTGGATAGGTCGCACCGAGCGAGCCACGATACTGGCGCTGATGGAACATGAAGTGACCTGGCCAGAGCGTCATTTCTGGGCCCGGCATTCCAATCAGTACGGCCATACCGCCTATGTTATCGGCTCCCGATCCTCCACTTCGAGTCACGGGCAAGATCTGTTCGTTTGTGATGCGAAGGCCGATGGCATCGAACGCGTAGTCGACTCCGCCATCTGTCATTTCGATAATTGCCTCGACGGGGTCGACTTTACTGGCGTTTACGGTATGGGTGGCTCCAAACTCCCGCGCGAATTCCAGTTTGGAATCATCAAGGTCCACCGCGATGATGGGGTACGCCTGCAGGACCGACGCCATTTGAATGGCAGACATGCCGACCCCGCCAACCCCGAATACGGCAACCGACTGTTCCGGCCGGACTTTTGCAGTGTGCAACACCGCTCCTGCGCCGGTAAGAACTGCACAACCAACGATCGACGAGATATCCTTCGGTGAGTCGTCAGGGACCCTGACAACATAGCCACCCCACACTATGGCGTCTTCACCCCACGTGAAGGTGCTTCCATTCAGAGGTTCTTCCAGCCATGTCGCTCCGCCGGGAGGTGCCGACCAGCGTCCCTTGATTGGCTCTCGCGGTACCCAGGTCACGATTGCGGCGTCGCCTTCCTTGACATGGGTCACGTTTGATCCGACCTGACTGACCACCCCGAAGCCCTCGTGACCGAGCAGGCTCGGTGTTTTGGTCTGTGTATTGTGCATCTGGTGAAGCTGAGAGTGACACACGCCACTTGAGTACAGCTTGACTACGACCTGGTCGGCCTGTGGGTCAGGAATGTTGACCTCGTCGACTACCAGTGGCTTGCCGTGTTCGACATGAATTGCGGCTCTGCTTTTCATCACTGCCAAGTCCTCCGTCGGGGTGGTTGCACCCGGCTCGCTGCCGTTTGTGTGTCGGCTTTTGCCCTGGATGGGTGCTCAAGAAGGGATCGAGTCGGGTCGCAAGTTTAGCATCGTGCGAGCGTGGAATCGGGATTTGGCGCTGTTCATTTCAGCATGGCCTGAAGGCGTCGAGGGGAAATATCGGTGCTTTGTCCTTCCTCCGGCTCTCTTTCTTCAAAGGCGAATGAAGGTCAAACTGGCGAGCAACGCGAAACACCCGCTGGAACCATCGTGAGAGGTCGACGGTCAACGGGTGATTTCGTTCGGTAATTGGATTTTCGAACTACGGAGCGAGCAGGCTCAGTGCGTCGATCTCACATTTGCCGAGGGCTGAGAACAGACTCAGGTCAGGAGCTCCACCGCTCAACAATTTGGCGATTTCATCCTCACCCAGTTCGCTAATCAAACAGTTGATCTGCTCTTCGGTAAACGGAAGATCGAGCTCTGAAACATCAGGAATTTCCAGCGGAAATTCGATGATTACTGTTGGCGGCAACAGCGGATCGCCGGTGGCACTAGGGTCAAGCGGCAACGTGGCACCTTCCATCAACTCCTGAAGATCGAGGCCACAGGTGTCCAGTGCTGTAAAGATGGCGCCCAGATCCGACAGGTCGGGTTCACCCGTAGTGGGGTCGCCCAGGGTGAATTCAATCGGTCGTCGCAACACCTTAGAGATGGAGGTGTTTCGCTATGGGTATCAGAAAGCGTCAGCAAGA
>JAQBVG010000086.1 GCA_027623655.1 Chloroflexota bacterium | reverse complement strand
ATCGCTGAGCGTGAAGGAAACGCCAACGGTCCAGAAACAGGCGACCTCGACGCCATCATCGCATTCGGAATGTTGCATGTATTTGACCAGAAGCGCGGTATTGGAGCCGGTGCCGCACACCAAGTTGCCATCAAACTTGGGCTGGTACAGAAGGCACAGCTTGCTGAATCGGGTCGCACCTGGCTCGATGATGAATCGGTCAGCTCATTGCGATACCTGGCCGACACTGTTGCTCAGGGCGAGCCATATGACGAGCGCAAGGCCGGTCGAATCGCGCAACTGCCTTTCTGGAAGGTGGTTGCACTGACGGTTGGGCTTCGCGCATTAACGGCAATGGCTGATTGGGATTCGATTTCCGACGCGGACAAGCGTGTTAGGGCCAAGGCGGTTCGTGACGCCGTCGAACTGGATGACTGGAACCGTTATGCGGAGTTAGCTGGGCTTGATTATCAACCGATACGTAACAGTGGAGACTAAACGCGATGGTTAACCGCAAACGTGGACAAAACGAGGGTTCGATCTACCAACGCAAAGACGGCAGGTGGGCCGCTGCGATATCGCTGCCTGATGGAACGCGACGGACGTTCTACGGTCGAACTGCGGTAGAGGCACGGGACAAGCTTGTTGCCACCCGGCAAACAGTCGCTCGCGGTCTTCCGTTGCCCTCGGAGCTGATGACGGTGTCACACTTCGCTCAGGATTGGTTACTAGCGATCCGACCATCCGTGCGGCCCGCGACATGGCAACATTACGAGAGCTTGCTGCGTGTTCACGTGTTCCCGACTCTAGGTCGTGTTCGCCTTGCCCGGCTACAGCCATCGCAACTGCAAAGTCTTTACGCTGAACGACTTGAACGAGGGTTATCACCCACCACTGTCCGCCACGTTCACAAGGTTGTGCATCTCATGCTGGAGAAAGCTGTGCGGTGGGGTTCGGTCGGTCGCAATGTGGCACATCTCACCGATCCACCACGCGCTACACGCCGAGACTTGCCGATGCTCACGGCAGAGCAGGCAGGACGTTTGCTTACGGTCGCCCACGATCATCGTCTGGAGGCCATGTTCGTTTTAGCGCTCACCACTGGCGCTCGGATGTCCGAATTGCTTGGATTGACTTGGCCCGCTATCGATCTGGAACGCGGGAGCATGACTATTCGAGCGACACTCCAGCGGATTGAACGGGAACCGCAGCTCGTAGAGACCAAGACCTCGGGTTCCCGCCGAACTATCATGCTCGCGCCAATGGCGATAGCCGCTTTACGGCGTCACCGCACGCGACAGATGGAAGAGGCACTCAACGTCGGGCCGGGGTGGAAAAATAATCTCAGCCTATGCTTCACCGGTCGGCTCGGCGAGCCGCTCAAACGGCACAGCGTGCTACGCCGGGAATTCCGCCCATTAGCTCGAGCTGCGGAGTACCCCTCGTCGCTCACGTTCCATGATCTTCGACACATCGCCGCGAGTCTTGCCCTAAGCCAGAATGTGCCATGGACACTCGTGAGCGAGATGTTGGGGCACGCGAACGTCAGTACCACGATGAACGTGTACGCCCATACTGTGCCCGGCACACAGGGGCAGATGGCAGCGGCGATGGAGGCAGTATTCAATCGCGCCGAGAGCGTCTGACAGCAATCTTGACAGCAACCGGTGTGGAACAACGGGGTACGGCCCGGTACACTCTCCCTCCGTGCCGAACGGTAAACCGTACAAACGGGTACTAAATAAAACATGGCGGACAGAACTTAGGAGCATGTGCCTTAATCGGCGTGCGGGTTCGACTCCCGCCTTCCCCACCATTGTCTGAATCCTAAAACGAAGGGCTGGCTGGAACTCTATGCCTAAAATTCTCGTAACGCGTCGAACATTTCCAGAAGCGGCGGAAAAACTCCGCGCAAGTGGTGCCGAAGTCGTGATCTGGGATGGTGCGGATTCTCCGACCCATGACGACCTGGTAGCTGCTGTTGCCGATGTCGATGGCCTCTATGCTCATATCACAAATGCAGTCGACGCCGAGGTGATGGATGCGGCGCCGAACCTCAAAGTAATCACAGAGTTCGGCGTTGGTTACGACAATGTTGACGTTGCTGCCGCAAATGCCCGTGGGATCGCAGTTTGCAACACCCCTGGCGTGCTTTCAGAAAGTACCGCCGACGAAGCGTTTGCGCTGCTGGCCGCCATGGCCCGCCGGACCTACGACCTGCCGCAAATAGTGAAGCGGGGTGAGTGGGGCGATTTCGATCCCCTGGGTTACCTTGCGACTGATATTCACCACAAGACACTCGGGATCGTCGGGATGGGCCGGATCGGAAGCGAGGTCGCGAAAAGGGCTGCGGGATTCAACATGAATGTGTTGTACTTCAACCGAAACAGGCGTGATGAGGAGTTCGGCGCGACGTATGTCGACTCTCTTGGCGAACTGCTTGAACGCTCCGACTTCGTCTCGTTGCACAACCCGCTGAATGCCGAGACAACGGGCATGATGGGCGCAGCCCAGTTCAAACTGATGAAGAAGTCCGCGGTCCTGATAAACACGACCCGCGGCCCGGTGGTTGATCAGGATGCGCTTTACGATGCGCTGAGCTCGGGTGAGATCGCTGGAGCAGCCCTCGACGTGACCGTCCCTGAACCATTACCGGCGGACAATCCGCTGCTGACCCTCGACAACTGTCTGATCATGCCACATGTTGCGAGCGCAACCGGAGACACACGCATGAAGATGGCGATGATGTGCGTGGAAAACGTCCTGGCGGGGGTGGCTGGCGATTGGCCGCCGTACTGCGTGAACCAGGCCGAAATATCCGGAAACGCTCGAATCAAAGCGCAGGGTTCTGTCAGATCTCAGCGCTCACCATAAAATCCAGCCGACCTAAATACATGATCAACCTCTGTATTTAAGCTGACAATTCGGTCATTAGAGTCGACCACTTGTTGGTGAATATCTTCCGTCGAACTTCCGCTGGAACATGCTCACTACCCACGGACCGGACTCTTAGATAGTTACGCAGTTCGTCGAAAGCATTGCAGAAACGACTCGCTGACTCGAACTGTTTGAACCCGAGCATTGGGTAATAACGCTGCTTGATTCCTCGATGATTCTGCTCCATTCGGTTGTTCAGATACCGATTGTGCCGATGCAAGACCTTACGTCCGGTGATCCAACGAATTGCTTTCGTGTAGGCAGGATGTTTGTCGGTTGTCATCCGCAGTGGCTTCCGCCCTGCACTATCGAGCAGACGCCGTAAGAAACGTCGAGCTGCATTCTTGTCTCGATGTTCGCTCAACATGGAATCAAGCAGGTTTCCTTCTCGATCTATCGCTCGATAAAGATATCGCCAACGACCACTGACCTTTACGTAAGTCTCATCCAGATACCAGGACTGACCAGCAATTCCACGTCGTTTAGCACGAAGATTCTCGCTGACCAACGGCGCAAACCGAAACTCCCATATCCGTATAGTTTCGTAGCTGACTTCGAATCCTCGCTGCAAAAGTAGTTCGGCAACGTCACGGAATCCGAGCTTGTATCTCAGACGCCAGAGAACAGCGAGTAAGACGATGTCGTTTGGGAATTGGAGATCATTGAATGGTGTACCTGAACGTTCGTTGAAACGCCTATCGCAGTCTCGGCAATTGAAAGTCCGATAACCAAGCGAGGTTCGAAGTTTTCTCTTGGATACGGACGTAGATAGGCAGTGTGGGCAGGTCACTAAAGGATCTCCTCAGCAAATGAGGAATGATGCTATTCTGCCCCGACACTGAGTTCTGACAGAACCCGAAATCAGTGCTCGAACCGAAGAAAGACGCGGACAGGCCCCACCCTGATGGATGGGGCCTGAGAATTCAGCTAGCAGTGCCTACTCGACGGGCTAGCCGCCGATTGCGAAGACTGCCTGGATTGTCACTGAGAGGTTTACGTCGCCGGCAGAGATTGGCGTTGATGCGAATCCAGCGTCCATCGATGCCATTTCCGCTTGCGGGAATGCCTTTGCCATCGGGACCGAGCTGCCGAGTTCGGTGAGGTAGACGAGTTGTCCGAGGGTCACACCCATCGCTCGGGCGTAGAGGGCGGCCTTTGCTTTAGCGTCGGCTGCTGCAAGCTCTCGGATCTGTGTACCGAAGACCGAGGCGTCGTCGACCGTGAACTGGATCGAGTTGATCCTGATCAGGTCGCCACCAGCGGTGGCTGCGGTGTCGACCACGGGGCTCAGGTTGTCGATGTCACGTACTGTCACCTGGATAGTGTTGCTGACAACGTAGCCGGTAATTCGCGGCTCGCTGTGGCGACCGAGTGAGTCAGAGACTTCGATCCACACCGTCTGGGGGTAGATGTTGAAGTTGGTCGTGACGATGTCGTCGTCGGTAACGCCGTGCTTCTTGATTTCAGCAAGCACCTTTTCCATGGCCTGTGCTGCGTTCTGGCGTGCCTCGCTGACGGTGTCGTCGCGTGACTCTACGCCAATCGAAACCTGTGCGACGTCGGCCGGTATTTCAAGTGTGGCCTGTCCGGTTACCCAGATGCCAGAGTTGACCGTGCCTGTCGGAGCGCCGTAGTAGGACGGGACGCCGAACGAGCGTTCAATGGAGTCGTAACCTCCGGCAGCGAATGCGCCGGTGGATACGGGGAACGACTGTGCTGAACCCGAGGTTCCCTGGCCGCTCGTGCCAACGAGGCCTGACGGTGCTCCGATCGCGGGAGATCCGCCAGCGGAGCCTGTAACGACTGATGTCGCGGTGGGCGAGTTGTCGTTTGCGTCAGAGGTGCATGCGACAGCTGCGAGCGAGAATACTGCGATGGCGGCTACAAGCAGCCATGCGGTGGACTTCCGAAACTTTGTAGTGCTCATGATGCAGGTCCTTTTTCTTTCTTACTTTCTTACCGGGCCAGGAACTGTTTCCAGTCCTGAGCCCTGTGAACTAATTGATGCGACTTGCTAAGTATTGTTTTGTCGCTGTCATAAGTACTGACGAAGGAAGGTTGGTTTTTGTTCCACGGATTTGGTTCGATGCGTGTGGCCGGGTATTGGAGGGCGCAGGCGTGACGGGTGAGGCGCGATAGCGCTGAGTCGTCGGGTGGAGTCGCGTTGTGCGTTGGTATCTCAACTACGGTCAGGCGAGGGTAGAGGTGGTTGGGAGCGAAGAGGGCAGGGGCAGACGGATTTTCGGGACGAGGCTTTGCGATTGAGGCGGGCATTCAGGTGTTGGGCACGGGCCGGACGGCGATCGAAATCTGGCGACCTCGATCGGACGTTAGATTAGTCCCTGTGACCTCGTCGCAGGCCCAGCCATGCGCCGATTGCTGCGATCGCAAGGGCAGCAAATGCCACCTGGAGTTGCCACAGCGGTAGAGAAATTCCGTCGTTCGTACCGGCCACGGCCGAAGGGACGAAACTGATTTCGGGTTCGCCGATTGTCGATCGGTTGTCGTCATCAACTGATCCAGGCGCTACCGCAAGGATTTCGAATTGATCTTCGTCGCTGGTCGCGTACTCAAGTAGCGGATTTTCGATATCACTGCCTGTGCCGCCGGACGTGGAGCGTGCCAATTCCAGATCGCTGGATTTTGCAGCAATTGTGGTATCGGTAGGTGTCTGTGTCGCCTGGGCTACAGGAGCGAGAGCCGTTTCCGCCGGCTCCGAGCTACCGTCGGACCCGGTAATACCCGCCGCGGCTAGGTCTTCCGGTCCAGGGTCGAGCTTGGGCGCCAGAGCGGCACCCGGGTCGTCGGTTCCTGGTGGCCCCGCATCTCCCAGGGAGGTTGAAAATTCAGCGGACCCACTCGAATCGCCAGATGACCGTGTTTCGCTGCCACCTGCGGGTGCAGCTGCCGACTCTGCGATCAGCCCCGACGAGATCGTCTGAACTTGCCCCGATTGCTCCACGACTCCGGTGATATTGCCAACAGTGAGTAGAGCTACGGTAAGCGCGGCGAATCCCGCCAGTATGGCCGGTGCGAGGGCAAACTTGCGCTGTGGAGCCAGGAATTCGGCCAGCCTGGAGAGACTGGACACAGACGCCCGGTTCGCGGTCACCATTTCAGGTGTTATCGCGAACGAACGGGGTGCTTCGATCTTTTCAATCCTGTTGAGAACGCTGAGCAGTGCCCCCTGGGTTGCCAGATCTCGTTCGAGAGCAGGATTCTCGGAAATCATTCCTTCGACGAATTCGACTTCGTCGGAAGACGCGGTTCCCTCAACGTACGCATTGATAGCGTCGATGCTCGGATCTGTACGGCCCAGCAGCCGATTTATGGCCCTTCGAAACACTCGGTTTTGGTTCTCCTTGTCTTATAGACGCATTGAGGCGGGTAAAAGTTCCGGTTGCTGCTGAACACAGTCTCGCATCCGTGCCCTGGCCCGGTTAAGGCGGGACTTTACGGTGCCAATTGAGATGCCCATCGATTCGGCAGCTTCTTCGTACTGGTAGCCTTCGACATCGACCATGACCATTGCGAAGCGATGTTCGGTGGACAGGCCGTCGAGGCAGTGTTCGATAAGGCGGGCGAGCTCGGCGTTCAGAGCATCGGCGAGTGGGTCAGCGGAGTCGTCCCGGACAGTTTCAGAGAAATAGACGATGTCTTCGTCGATCGAGGTTTCGGGACGTCGTGCAATCTTCCGCAGGTGGTCGAGTGACGCGTTTTTGGCGATTCGGAACAGCCATGCCCTGAAGATGCCGCCGCGGTACGATGAGATCTTGCGAAATGCCGAAATGAACGTGTCCTGCGTGATGTCTTCGGCAGTAGCGCGATTGCGGACGGTGCGCAGAACGACTGCAAATACGGCGTCCTGATATACGGCGACGAGGCGGTTGAACGCGTCGTAGTCGCCGTCACGGGTCAACTGGATTAGTCGCGGCTCGTCGAATTCAGTCAAATGCATGGGTCCCGAAGTGTTTGCGGGACAATGCTACTCGGGACTGGAAACGGAATCGTTACCTGCCGGTTACGCAGAACCTGGATTTTGCTTGCTATATTCGTTAACAGGACGATTTTTGAGACGAAGTTTCAAGCCGGTCGGACACGGGCGCGGACACAGTCATGCGGTCAACAATTCGAGATATGGGTGAAACTATCATCACGGCAGTGGTGATCTTTCTTGTGCTGCAGGGCACCACACAGAGTTTCCTCATCGAAGGATCGTCTATGGAGCCGAACCTGTTGCAGAGCGAACGACTACTCGTGAACAGGTTTGTGTACGCACAGGCGCCGTTCAGTTTGTTCGGCGCTGAGGAGTACCTCTTCAATGGCCCAGAGCGGGGTGACATTGTTGTTTTTCACCCGCCAACTGGGTCTGAGACGGACTTTGTGAAGCGAATTGTTGGGATTCCCGGCGACTGGATCGATCTTGACGGTGAATCTGTCTACGTGAACGGCGAAAAGACTTCCTGGGTTGATGTCAGCACGGCAAGGCGTAGAGACGATTATCCGGTGCAGGTGCCGCCCGGAGAGTACTTCGTTCTCGGCGACAACCGGCGCGTTTCGGTCGACTCGCGTAACTGGGGTTTCGTCCCTGCCGATTCATTAGTCGGGCGGGCGTGGGCTGTCTACTGGCCGTTGTCCGAGTTCCAACTCTTTAGCTAGTCGGGTATTGCGTCACTGGCGCGGGCGCCTGGCTCTGGCGTCGGTCGTGTCTTCACTGAATATATCGCGGCACTTTTACGGCATGGCTGAAGGAATACGACTGAAGCAGGAACGTCCCCCCTCACCAGAGATCAGGTTGAGCCTGCGGCCACGCAGTCGCTGGCCGTTGGTTCGTGAGCATTGTCCTCATGGACGTGTTTCTCCGCCCGGGTCGGGATGCGGATGTCGTGGGTTGAGATAAGGAAGCGCGGCCTGCGCGACTGGTACGCGGTAATCCGACTAGCGTTTCATGAAGTCGGCTATTCGTTCGCCGATCATCATGGCGGGGACGTTTGTGTTGGCGCGTGGGCAGTCCGGCATGATCGATAGATCGGCGATCCGTAGTCCCTCGATTCCACGTACCTGCCCGTATTGATTTACCACGGCCATGGGATCGCTATCCGGGCCCATTTTGGTTGTGCAGGAAACATGGTGCATCGTGCCAGCATTTCGCAGCATCCATTCATCCAGGGCGTCGTCCGATTCGAGATCGACAGGTAACGGATCTATCAATTTCTTGAGAATTCCCCTGTAGGCGGGGTGTTTACCGAATTCGATTTGCGTTTGGACGCCGCCGCGCATCCGTTCACGATCGTACGGGTGATCGAGCAGGTGATAGTCGAGCACCGGTTGATTTCGGGGGTTTTCGGGATTCAGGCGGAGTTCGCCAGAAGCCTTTGCGAGATAGAGACCGGCACTCATCATGAATTCGCGCTTCAGCGAGTTCCACCGCATGACCGTGATCATGTCGTTCCGCAATTCCGAACCGCGTGCCGTGTATCTGAGTGCCGTTTTCTGGGGGCCTGCTTCGACATCGGGCTTCGGGAAGTCGTCTTCTGCACTCCACCTGACTCCGACTGATGGATGATCTCTGAGGTTCTGGCCCACGCCGGGGATATCGAGAAGTACGTCGACACCTGCTGCCTCCAGCTGTTCCTTCGGTCCGAGGCCAGAGAGCATCATCAGGTGAGGCGAGCCTATCGGACCGGCGCTCAAGACAACCTCGTCCGACATTACCCTGTGGAGATTGCCATTCCGTTGAAACTCGATGCCTATCGCTCGATGCTGGTCGAATAGCACTCGGGACATGTGACTGTTGGGGCTAATTGTGAAGTTGGAACGATCGCGGGCCATAGTCAAGTAGCCGATGGCGGTGCTCCAACGAACGCCATCCGGGTTGTTCAGTGGCAGCGGACCAACACCGGTCGACGCCGGATGGTTGTGATCTTCGGTGCGTGGAAAACCTGCAGCGGTAACTGCCTCAATGAATGCGATTTGATCGTCTGCGAGCTCGTCCGGTTGGTAGCGGCGTACGACGATAGGACCGTCGTTGCCGTGGTACTGATCGACAATGTCGAGATCGTTTTCCAGTTTGATCAAGTACGGGAGAACTTTTTCGAACGACCATTCATCGTTGCCTTCCGACACCCAGTAGTCGAAATCTTCAGGGATTGAGCGCAGGAACACCTGGCCGTTTATCGCGCTGGTCCCCCCGGTGATCTTGCCGCGCGGGACGGGCATATCGGCGCGATGCGAGGTTGCCCTGGCAGTGAATGCCCAGTTGTGGATTCCGTTCGGATCGATGGCCAGGTCGGTACCCGTCGCGTGACCCTGTTTTATTTCATCTGGTAACTCGTCGAAATTTGCGTAGTCGGGCCCTGCTTCTATGAGTAGTACCTTCCGAGACGGATCCTCAGAGAGTCGAGTTGCCAGGGCTGCACCAGCTGAGCCGGCGCCGACAACGATCACGTCATAGGCTGAACTGCTCATATTTGACCCAGATACACCCTGAACATCGGTCCCGCTACGCCAGTGCAGGGTTCGTTGGGGGCGCTGTGGACCAATCGTCCCGAGACTTGCCGTTCTTATCCCAAACGACCTTCCCGTTCTTGATCGTCATCTGGCACACGATCCTTCTGTCGGTCCTGAAAACCCGGTTGGCGGTCCCGTTGTCAACCAGTCCGAAATCGCCTTCTGTGACCTCCAACACCGCGATGTCTGCGGGCTGGGATTGCCCGAGATTCCCGAGTTCAGGATGACCAATCGCCCGGGCGGGGTCCCACGTGGATCGTTTTACGATGTCGGGTAGTTCCATACCGAGTGCGAGCAGTTTGGTCATCGTTTCGGGCATTGTCGCCTGATTTGAAAGAATACTTGCCCGGTGCATGTCGGTCGAAACGGTGTCGGGCGGGAAACCCTGTTCAATTGCGGCTTTTGCGATGCGGAAGGAAAAACTTCCTGCGCCGAATCCCACATCGAACTGGATCCCGCGCTCACGTGCCTCGAAAAAGTAAGGCTTCACCTTGTCGTTGATATCGGTCATTGGTTTGCTTACCGCGTAGCAGTGAGTCACCATGTCGCCAGGCCTGAGGTGTTCCAACATCATTTCGTCCATCGGGCGTGTGTGGATCGGCGACTGGTCGACCATCAGGTATGTGCCTGTGTCTTCGGCCGCCTGGATACCTCGGTCCAGCGGTTGCCAACCCGGCCCCATGTAGTGGGCGACCTTGACACCGACGATGATGTCTGGTCGCTGGGCGATCTTGGCTGCGGTCAGCTCGGCGTCCATACCTTCGAGGTCTTGTTCAGGCTGGCCGACCATGCCTTCGCCGACGATATTGAGCAGGGCGAACACGTTTGTCGTGGCGGGAGCGATCACAATCTCGTTGAAGTGGTCGAACGTGAGATGCCCAGCGCCGCCTGCATCGACAGCTGTGGTCGTGCCTTCGGGGAGGCAATGGGCGTCCGGGTAGATGGCTCCGAAGTAGCCGTAGAAATGGGCGTGCAGATCGACAAGCCCGGGTGTCACGATCATCCCCGATACATCGGCAACGGTGCGTGCGAGTGCGGGTGAGATGTCTTTTTCGATGAGCGCGATGCTGCCGCCGGAGGTGGCTACGTCGAAGAGGCCGTCGACGTCGTTGGCCGGGTCGATTATCCGACCTCCCTTTAGAAGCAGATCGAATTTGCGCGTTGTTGGTTCTGATGTCGTCACGATGATGTCTCGAAGTGGGTCAGGGGCCGATGAAGGGAGCAGTGAGTGTCGGTCAGGCGACATATTAGCTCGGGTGTGGTGCACGATTGCAACAATTAGCATGAGGAATCGTCGAATCACGCGTTTTTTTTACCGGTCAAACCGATGTCGCGTGGTGGAAATAAGTACTCCCGAATCGGCGAACGCTGTCGTACCCTTGATTACCGAGTTTGTGAGGGCCTTTAGCTCAGCGGTAGAGCATCGGACTTTTAATCCGCAGGTCGTGGGTTCGATCCCCACAGG
>JAQBVG010000085.1 GCA_027623655.1 Chloroflexota bacterium | reverse complement strand
CGATATATCGCGGCCTCCATCGAGTCGTACTCCGACTGGGTGATGGTGCCCGCCCGCAGTTCGGACCAGTAACGGCGACAATCGGTGCACGACCCAAGTTCCTCACCTTTCCAGTTACCTTTGAGTTGTGGACCGCCGGTAACAACTATTGCCGGCAGGTCGGCAGAGGCCGCTCCCATCATCATGGCTGGCGTCGTTTTGTCGCAACCCGAGAGTAAAACGACGCCGTCTATCTGGAGTCCGCGGATCATCTCCTCGACATCCATAGACATAAGGTTCCGGCAAAACATCGACGTAGGCGACATGAAGAACTCGCCGAGAGATATCGTTGGGAACTCAAGTGGGAACCCACCGGCTGCAAGAACGCCCCGTTTGACGTGTTCGGCGAGGTCGCGAAGGTGTTGATTGCAGTGAGTCGCTTCCGACCAGGAGTTCGCTATGCCAATTACAGGTCGTCCAGAGAACGACTCTTCTGACCACCCCTGGTTTTTCAGGCCGGCGCGATGTAGAAATCCCTCTAAGTCGCGTCCTCCGAACCACTCTTCGGAACGAAGAATTTTGCTGCTGTCACGCTTTGCTGCCATTAACTCGTGTCCTCGCCATTTGCGTAAGAAAAACCAGACGGCGGCGAGTCTAGCAAACAAGCAGGTATTATTTTGTTGAGCAAATCAGCAAACCCGAGCCGAGTGAACAGAAATGAATCAAGATAATCCCGAGCGCGCCGCCGGTCGTTTTCCGGAACTGACAGTTTCAGGAACGCCGGCACAGATGGGGCACCAGATTGGCGAACGTTTCCGTGACCAGATCGTCGAGTTGTCGGACCTGGTTCTCGATCGGTTCAACAGGAGCGCTACCAGGCGGATTTCGTGGTCACAGGCGGAATCGGTCGCGAGGCGTAGCTTCAAGCGGGTAGGTGAATACTTTCCTGGCCCCCTCGCGGAGTTGAATGCGATCGCCAGTGCAGCCGGTGTGCCCGTTGAGCGTCTTATGGTGCTGAACGCCCGGAACATGCTCGGGGAAGCAACAGGTGCGCTCGAAGGCGTTAACGACGGGTGCACCTCATTGATGGTCGCAGCCGAAGCTTCGGAGTCCGGCATCGGCTTTGCTGGTCAAAACTGGGACAACGACCCGGCCATGGCCCCTTTTTCTGCGGTGATCACGCGCAAGGGCAACGACGTGGCGTCGTTCACATCGTGGTCACAGGCAGGACTGGTTGCTTACATTGGATTCAATTCGGCCGGTATAGGTGTCTGCATGAACGCGCTCAATGGACCATCCGATCCCACCGGTGTTCCGTGGTATTTCTTTGTGCGGGCGATACTTGAATCACGCTCAGCGGACGCGGCATTGCACCCCTCCAGAACCACACCGAGGTCGATCGCTGCCAATGCCGCGATGATTACCGATGAAGGTCCGCTAGATCTCGAACTAACGCCCGGGTCCGTTCAAGCACTCACTTCAGATGGAAGCGGAATCCTCGTACATACGAACCACTGTGTTCACCCGTCACTTGTGGCCAACAACGACGAGTTTGGAGAGCGTATATACGGGCAGTCGTTCCAGAGGAAGGACAGAGGTCAAGAACTCCTCCAGCAACGCAAAGGTGGCGGAAAAATTTCGGTGGACGATGTAAAGGCGATCCTTTCAGACCATGATGGATTCCCGACATCGATCTGCCGACATCCCAACGACGATCCCGCCACAGGATGGCAGCGTAGCGTAGTGTCGCTCGTACTCGAACCTCGTGAAGGCCGGATGCAAGTTTCAAACGGAAACCCGTGTGCAAACGAGTACGCGACCTACCTGAGGGCTGATAGCTTGTGGTCCGATCAACGCGCATCCGAAGTCAGCTAGAACACAGAACGAAAGAAGTAGGGTCGTTTGAGATTCAGTAAACCAGCGCTCATGGGAGCCGGTCTCGGGTTCGTTATGGGTATCGCGTTCACGGTCATTTCTTTGACTCAGTTCGACGACACCGAAACAAATGCCAGGGACGTTGCACTTGTGAGCCTGCTGGTCGGCCTGCCAATATCGGTGATGCTGGGCCTGGCAATAGGCTGGTTGTGGGGCCGGTTTATGGGTCCCGATAGTCTCGACTAACGCCTCAACCGTAGAGCTCGTAGCAGGCGGGTAACAATACCTCTTGGTCCCGACTCAGAGGCGCGTTTCAGGCGATCCACGGTGCATGTGGCGCAGGTGCAATACGGAGGGTGATTTTTACCTTGATAAGCCCGCTCGTCCACTTTGTCTCGCTCCAGATGCGTTCGTGGTTAGCTGTCGAACACCCGGGGGTTCTATGCTTATTTTAGATGCAGTATCTGGAATTCGGACACCCACTGGCAGTGCTCATCTCCGATCGCTCTAAAAAATTTCGGCGCGATCGAAGCGTGTGAGTGACCGGGGAAAGACTGGTTCGCCGACGGGCCGAAACAAAGTTCAGGCAGACTGTGCGAGCATTGGCGGCTCGTGCCGCCTCGAAACAGTCGAAACGCCAGCAGCTTTGATTGCCCAGTTGACGCACATCTCAACCTCACCCGGTTCCCAGGGTTTGGTGATGTAGTCGCGTACACCGAGTTGGACAGCTCTCACCATGTTCTGGCGATCACCCTGGGCGGTCACCATTATCACTGGCAGGTTTGTGCTCTCCGGCTGGTTTTTCAACCGGCTGAGTGTCTCGAGACCGTCCATGCCGGGCATGGCAATGTCCAGGAGAATTACATCGGGTTCCGATTCTGCAACCACGCGGAGGGCGTCAATGCCGTCGACGGCTTGCAACACCCGGTGGCCTTCTTCACCCAGGATTTCTGCCAAGGCTTCTCGAATCTCTTCGTGGTCGTCAACGACGAGGATCGTCGGCATGGTTCAAAATTGTCCTTTTTTTGATCCGCAGCGGTTTCTTCCTGAGACTGAACGCCGATAGCGCACGTAGCCTCCGTCCATACTGATACAAACTCTCGGTCCGTACTGTGAGGTCCGGTTTACCGGAGGTGTGAAATCCGTTTGATTGAACAAATGTGACAAATCGTGTTGGAGTTGGAGTAGACGAATTCTAAGATGCCGACTGGGTATGGGATTATCTCTTGAACCCGTGGCCGGGTCGGATCGCATTCGAGGAATTCTTACAATGCTTGCCAGGACACGTACTTGCGCGCTGATCGGACTGGATGGAGTAGTAGTTGAGACCGAAGTTGATATCGCTCCGGGTCTTCCGGCTTTCCACATAGTCGGCCTTGCCGACACGGCGGTGCAGGAGTCAAAGGAGCGAGTACGAGCCGCAATACGCAATTCAGGCGTCGAATTTCCGATGCGTCGAATTGCCGTGAGCCTGGCGCCCGCCGATGTCCGGAAATCCGGTCCGGCATACGATCTTCCTATTGCTGTAGGAATCCTTACGAGTACTGGCCAGGTTCCTGAAATGGAAGAAAACTCGCTGCTGCTCGGAGAACTCGGGCTTGATGGAACGTTGCGTCCTACACAGGCGATACTGCCAATGGTGGCGGTGGGAAGGCGACAGGGCTTTTCACGCGTATTCGTACCCGCCATCAATTCCGAAGAGGCAGCCCTGGTCAGTGGAATCGACGTTCTACCTGTGAAAAATCTGGCTGAGATGATCGCGTTCCTGCGTCTGGAACGAAACATAGTTCCAGTTGCGCATTCAGGTGTAGTAAAAAATCATCGAACGACAGGGCGGGAGGGACCGGACATATCGGATGTACGGGGCCAGGAACATGCAAAACGCGCGGTCGAAGTTGCCGCTGCCGGCGCACACAATCTGTTGATGGCCGGGCCACCCGGATCAGGTAAAACCCTGCTGGCACGCAGCCTGCCGTCGATTCTGCCTTCCATGACGAGCGAAGAAGCACTCGACGTGACCACCATCTACTCCGTGGCCGGGCATTTGCCGTCGGATACCCCGATGATCAGCGAGCGCCCATTTCGAGCACCTCACTACACGATCTCAAATGCGGGCCTCGTCGGCGGTGGAGCAAATCCGCGTCCGGGAGAGATAACGCTAAGCCACCGCGGTGTTTTGTTTCTCGATGAACTGCCAGAGTTCGGACATGCGTCCCTCGAAGTATTACGACAACCGATCGAGGACAAAGTGGTGACCATAAGCAGAGCGTTGGGTACGACCACGTACCCTGCAAATTTCATGCTGGTAGCCGCTATGAATCCGTGCCCTTGCGGCTACAGCGGCGACCCCGAGCATGCCTGCACCTGTTCGCCCATGGCTGTGGGGAGGTACCAACGCAGGATCTCGGGTCCGTTGCTCGACAGGTTCGACATATTCGTCGACGTGCCGAGAGTCGAATACGAAATGCGTGTCACCCCACCGTCATCAGAAAATTCAGACGCCGTGCGGGAAAGAATCTCACGGGCGATAGCAATCCAGAGAAAGCGTTTTGGCGCTACCGGTCTCACCTCGAACTCGGACATGGGTCCGGTTGAAGTGTGGAACTATTGCGCGGTGGAGGACTCAGCCCAGGCATTGTTGCAAATTGCCATGAAGCAGTTGGCGTTGTCTGCGCGGGGGATTCACCGGGTGCAAAAAGTTGCTCGAACGATCGCCGACCTTGCTGATTCGCCCGACATTCTTACACCCCATGTCGCAGAAGCACTCCAGTACAGACCAAGACTTAGCGGTTGAGTTAGCCGTTTGCAATGACGGGGAAGTCTCCGTGGTGTATACACACGGAGACTGGCTCTGTTCGCTCTCCGGGGCGCCGGTCCAGTCGTCGTCGGGTGGAAGTTTTCGAGTCGCTGATCGGATGCAGACCAGATGAACAGACCTGTGGCTGACGTGTTGATCGTCGGTGGCGGAGTGATTGGCTGCCTCACCGCCTATTACCTTTCGAAGGCAGGACAGAAGGTAACCGTAGTTGAATCAGATGCAATCGCCAGCGGGGCTTCAGGCACATCGGGTGGTTGGCTGACGCCTTACTCCCACAAATATGACCCGGCGATGCTGGCGCTCTCTCCAAAGACACTGGAACTCCACAGAGAACTGTCGAACATTCTGCCCGAAGAAACCGGAATCGACCACGGCTTCGAAGAAACCCCGTATTTGCGTTGCGCGCTGACCGAAGACGGAGCGGCCGAACTGATGTCATGGCAGGCTGACCGTGCAAACGAAGGCACGGCTATGCGGTGGGTTTCCCCCGAAGACGCACGTCAGATCAATCCGTGGTTGACGGCCGACACAGAGGGCGCACTGCTGTCTGAGAATGAGCCTACCCTGGACTCGTACCGACTGACACTTTCAGCGGTCCAGGCGGCAGAAAAATATGGTGCCAGCGTTGTGTCGGGCCGCGTTACCGGGCTCACGCGTGGAGCAACGACAAGACACGCCACGGGCGTGACCCTGGAAGACGGCTCAAAAGTCGCTGGAGGGGCCGTGCTGCTGGCAATAGGCCCCTGGACCGGCGCCTGCTCCTCCTGGATTGGGTCGCCCCTTCCCGTAAAGCCCCAGCGAGGACAGATGGTTTACCTCGCCAGACCTGAGCCCGACGAAGGTCCAGAGTTGAAATCCGGGTTTTCCGCTGTTGAACTGTCCGGTTCGGTCATCAGAAAACGACTGACCAACACCACAGTCGGCGCTACTCGAGAGGATGTCGGTTTCGACCGCTCGACCACGGAAGAAGCCCGTGATTTTCTACTCTCTCAGATGGCAAAACTGTCGGAACGCGTACTCTCAGCACGAATCACTGGTCAGACCGCCTGCCTCCGGCCTGTTACCCCCGACGGGCGGCCGTACGTGGGAAGGGCGCCGCGCTGGGACAACGTTTATGTGGCAGCTGGTCACGCATCCGAGGGTATCCACTATTCACCCGTGACCGCCGTCGCGATGGCGGATTTGATCAAAGACAGTACCACCACGATCGACTTAGCTGCCCTTGACCCCAGTCGCGCTGGTTCATCATGAATTGCCCACCGGACACGATGCGGTCCTTCAACCTCGGTTCAATTCAAACGGAAGACTGTTGAACTCCGAAAGCCATCTCACCTGCTGATGATCGGAGCTACGTGCACGTTCACAGGCTGCTGGCGACCGCGCACATTAATGCTGCGCTGCTCAACCTTTTGGAACAGATCGGAGTTCTCTGAATACAACTCCTCACCGATAATCACCTCGCCTGCGAGGGCCTCGGACTGGAGACGTGCTGCGACGTTTACGGTGTCGCCAAGCGCGGTGAAGTCTTTCGCGTTTTCTTCGCCAACCCTGCCGATAAACGCCACTCCCGCGAAAACTCCGATTCCGATCCTCGGTGCCTCGCCTTCCCAGGTCGCATCGTTGACCGCATGTTGAAGTGCGATAGCGGACTCCACCGCGGCTCGCCGGTAAGTTTTGCCGGCTAAGGGTAAAAACAGAGCCATAACCTCATCGCCGATCATCTTGTCGATTATCGCTCTCCGCGAAGCCAGGACGTCGGTGGCAATCCTGTAGTAGCGATTGAGGATGCCAGCGAATTCGGATGGACCAAGTCGTTCGGCAAGGGCGGTAGAACCCCTGATATCGGCAAAAAGGACCGCGGTATCGATTTCGATACCTCCAGCGGGCATCGAATCGACACACCTGTTGCACAGTGTGGGATTCTTGTTCCACCTCTTGAATCCTATGGCACGCCCAATCAGGCCACCAAAACCGGCAAACGGGATTCGGCAAATCTGGCATCGGGGATCGTGCGGCAATGCCGAAAAAATCGTCTTGTGCTCATGCCCAAGCAACATTTGCCACACTTTTGCATGGTCAGATGTGGGTATGGTTTCAGTCAACTTTGTGCTCCGATCCTACGATGTCGAGTCCGACAGTGTAGCGACTTTGTAGCACCCGGTCATAAACTCAAAAAAAAATTCACCTGAATCACGCTGAGGGACTCTGACTAGGATTTATGACGGAGGTAGGTATTTGCTGCCACATCCGATCACAACCATGCGTGGTGAGGTTGAGCAACGCCATATCTAGGTCCAACGAGGACCACCGGACCCGGCTGGCGAGTATCCTGAACGATTGCGATGTGCCTGCAGTCGTCAGCGAATTTCGGGGCGCAAAATTATCACCCGGGTCCGGTAAACATTGCCGGATACTGGTTACACAGGGTTTATTTCTTCACACTTGCTAATCACCAATTCCAACCAGGTAGCCGAATTCTGTAACGAAGCGTCGACCGCCGAATTCGTGGCTGTTGATACCGAATTCGTCAGAGAGAAAACATACTGGCCCATCCTGTGTTTGATCCAGATCGCGACCACCGAGCGTGCCGTCGCGATCGACCCACTTTCTAACGGCATCGACATTCAACCGGTTTACGAGCTGATGTCGAACCCGGCGGTACTGAAAATTTTCCACTCCGCAAGCCAGGACATGCAGATCATGTTCAACGCCAGCGGGAGGATGATTGACCCAGTTTTCGATACACAGGTTGCGGCAATGGTTAGCGGTTATGGAGATCAACCGGCGTACGCAACTCTTGTGCAGAAGATTGCCGGCGTGAACATCGACAAGCGTTCGCAGATGACCGATTGGTCTAGGCGGCCCCTCACAGATGACCAGGTCGAGTATGCTCTGGGTGATGTAATACACCTTATCGGCGTGTTCGACAACCTGAAGGGAGAGCTTGACAGGGCTGGCCGGACCGAATGGGCACAGGAGGAGATGAGCCATCTCCGGGACCAGGATCTTTACGATCTAGACCTTCGGGAACTGTGGCGGAGAGTCAGACTTCGCCGCCCCACGCGTAGAGCGCTTGCGATACTGCGGGAGATCACCGAGTGGCGTGAGTTGAGTGCACAGAACCGAAATATTCCTAGAGGGTGGGTTTGCAAAGACGAAGCGCTCGCTGAAATAGCCCTGAATGCACCGCGTACCGCCACGGCCCTCGAAAGAGTACGGGGGGTGACCGAGAGATTCGCAAACGGGCGCGACGGCCAGGCCATGCTGGAAGCGATTCAGGTGGGGATTGAGTTGCCAGATGATCAGTGCCCGGACCCAGAAAATGGCCGCCCCCCGCTAAGGGGCCACGAAAATCTTGTCGCCCTACTACAGGCCCTGTTGAAGTTGAGGTGTGATGAGAACGGAATTGCTGCGCAGCTCATTGCCAACCGAAAAGATCTGGATCGCATCGCGACTGAGGACGAGCCGGATGTCAAAGCTCTCTATGGCTGGCGCAGGAAAATTTATGGCGATGACGCTCTCTCGCTCAAGCGCGGCGAAATAGCGCTGACAGCCAATGGACTTAGCGTGCGGGTCGTGCCCGCATAGATTGACGACTCTCGTAATAAACTGGCGAGTGCTGGTCGATCTATAATTCTCGACAAAAATCCGTCGAATTAGCGTCGCAGGGAGTAACTCATGGTTAATGCGCTCAAAGGTGATGTGTTCATCACCGGTGCCGCCAGAACTCCGCTGGGCAAGTTCCAGGGACGGTTATCGAGCACACCGGCGACCGAACTCGGGGCTACAGCCATTCGAAGTGCTGTCGATCGCTCCGGTTTGAGTTCCGACGATATCGACTACACGATCATGGGCAACATGCTATCGGCAGGGCTCGGGCAGACTCCCGCACGACAGGCCGCGATTGTTGCCGAAATTCCGAACTCAGCGTCTGCGTTGACGATCAATAAGGCCTGTGCATCGGGCATGCAGTCCGTTGTGCTGGCTGCTCAGTCCATTCAACTCGGTGAGTCCCAGGCGATTGTCGCAGGTGGGATGGAAAATATGAGCGCCGCGCCCCATCTCCTGGTCAACAGCAGGACAGGACAGCGCTTGGGCGATGCGAACTTGATCGACTCGATGATTCACGACGGACTCTGGTGTCCTTTCGAGAATCGACACATGGGTGGATCGGCCGAGGCGATAGGTGAGAAGTATTCAATAACCCGCGAGCAACAGGACGAATTTTCAGAGCGTAGCCACCGACTGGCCTCGATAGCAGTTTCAGAGGGTTCGTTCAAAGACGAAACAACTTCCGTCGAGGTCGTGGGAAGGCGCGGGAACATTACGGTCGTCGACACAGACGAAGGGCCACGTTCTGACACAACTCTTGAGGGATTGGCTTCACTAAACACGATATTTCCGCCCGGAAGAACAGTGACCGCCGGGAACGCATCGTCGATCAGCGACGGCGCTGCCGCTACGGTCGTGACGAACGAGGCAGGCGCCGAGAAGGCTCTGAACGGACCGATCGCCCGAATCAACGGGTATGCTCACGCTGCCAACGAACCAGGGATGCTTTTCGATGCACCCCGGATCGCCGTCGCGAACCTGCTTGCCAGGACCAGGCAATCGCTGGACGATTTCGATTTGATAGAGGTCAATGAAGCGTTCGCTGCCCAGGTACTGGCCAATGGTCAGGCACTCGGGTGGGACTGGGATCGAGTGAATCAGCGTGGAGGTGCGATTGCTCTTGGTCATCCTATTGGAGCGAGCGGATCGAGGATTCTTGTAACCCTGATATATGCCCTCCGGGCTGCCCGTGGGAAGAACGGTCTCGCCGTAATTTGTCACGCGGGCGGCGGTGCGCTAGCTATGAGTATTTCACTCCAGTAACACCTGTTCGGCCATCCGCCATAGGGGCCGCCTGTCAGCCGTAGTGTCGAAACGAGGAGAACTACATTGACGTTTGATCCGAACCAGATGGATGTCATCGACCGACGGCGCGTCGAAGCGATGGTACTGGGGCCTGTGCTGCGAGAGTTCCAGGATGAGATTGGTGCAGAAGAGACAAAACGGATCGCCAGATCGGCAATCACCAAACTCGCACGAAAGCAGGGTGCGGACTTCGCAAAGGGTATTGACTCAAATCGCCTGAGCGACTACGCCGCAAATAAAGACGCATGGCGCCGACACGGCGCGCTCGAAGTTGAGGTTATCGAGAGTAACGACAATAAATATTCATTTGACGTAACACGTTGTAAATACGCAGAAATGTACACCGAACTCGGCTATGGCGACCTGGGTGAACTATTCTCATGCACCAGGGATTTTGAGTTTCTCTCGGGCTTCAACCCCGATATCAAACTTGAACGGACTCAAACGATAATGCAAGGTGCTTCTCACTGCGACTTCAGGTACACACTAAACGAGTAGTTCTCTGTAACGAGCCTTTGTGGACTTTCATTCGTACAATCAATTGCGCCAACTACAGCAGGAGGGCGGACGGAATTGCAAAGCCTCATGTGTCCGATAGACCAGACTGTCCTCGTGGATTCGAAGACTTCTGGGGAACAATCTTCGAAATGCCCCGTATGTAACGGCGTCTGGCTGACAATGGACGCACTCGAAACCGTGGAAAACAGGGCCGCCAACGCAGACATGGTCAAGGGTCAACGGCAGTACGGAAACCACGAGGTCGATCACCCATGCCCGCACTGCGCCGAGCGGATGATCAGGTTCCGGTACCGCGGCTACAACCTGGAAATCGAAGCGTGTCCGAAAGAAGCAGGCTTCTGGCTGGATGAACGAGAAGACCGGGAAATCCGTGACGTGATGAAGCGGCGTTCGTCGAATCTTGGCCGCTCCGCCTCCGCCGAACATAGTTGGTACCAGGCCAAGCGTGGCGGCCGTGTTGGTGTTGTACAGCGGATAAAACAGTTACTCGGCTTCAACTAGGCGGTAAAATCGTCAGATGTTTGATTCTGATCGACGAAACGCCGAAATAACCCTCTGCATTTTCCCGCACTTGCGTGAATTCATAGTGATTGATTCGCGCGAAGACCGACCGGACGGGCCAGCCGTGCTAAACCTGTCGATTTCGAACATCCTTGGTGAAGAGTTTTACACCGGAGTTGAGCAAGATTTTTCGAAACTCCTCCGCCGCCATGAACTCGGTTTCATGGAATTGATGGGAATCCCTCAACAAGTCGAGGCCATTGTCAGGACGAATTCGCTCCGACGGATCATCGCCGAACTCGGGATTGAAACCTCGGAAAATCCGCTTGAATCCGCCGGAACTGTTGGAGTGCTGCTCAGGTTCAAGGGGTCGTTGCAACACTGGCTTTATCACGGTGATCCTAACAGGTGGGTCAGGGCT
>JAQBVG010000084.1 GCA_027623655.1 Chloroflexota bacterium | reverse complement strand
AAATCTTTTCCACACAGCAATAACGGAGACCTCTTACATGTCAACAACCTACGTGGGAACTACAGCTAGTGACGCAGGTTCACCGAGATTCGAATGCTGGCGATTGCGGGCTTTTGTAGTCCGAGGTGACGCCGTTCGAGCTAAGATCGGTGCCTGCATAAATCAGAATCGCCTGCCAGCGGTGACTCAGGAGGTCGTGGATGGGATTGCTCGACGGTAAAAAAGCTTTGATTACGGGTGCGAGGAAAGGCATCGGAAGAGGCATAGCGCTGACGCTTGCCAATGAAGGAGCTGATGTCGGCGTCAACGATATTGTCGACGATGCTGTGTCGCATCGGGCGGCCGAGCTGATTTCGAGCCGCGGCGTGAAGGGCACGTTTCATGCAGGCGATGTTAGTACCGTTAGCGGCGTAAACGGCGTAATTGACTCGTTCCTCTCGGAGCATGGTCAAATCGACATCCTTGTGAATAACGCGATTTTCCCGGACCAGTCGCGACCGCTGTTCGATACTGACGAGGCGTACTGGGACCGAATGATGGATCTTTCGCTAAAGGGTTATTTTTTTGCGGCGCAACGAGCTGCAAGAGAGATGGTCGACCAGGGCAGTGGCGGGCGGATTATCTGTCTGTCGAGCGTCCATGCGTATATCGCCATAGAAGACTGGACCGCATACGGGACGGCGAAGGCCGCGTTACGTCGGATGGTCAAGGGATTTGCTGTAGATCTATCCGGTCACGACATCACTGCGAATTGCATCGCACCGGGCGCCATATCGAACGTCCTGCCAGTGGGTGACGACGATGTAATCGATGGTGCTCCACATGATTCAATCAACTTGAAGTTTCATATTCCGGCGGCCAAGGGTGGTCTGCCGAGCGATATTGCCAACGCGGTGTTGTATTTGAGTTCGGACCTCGGACAGTACGTGAACGGTGAGACGATACTGGTCGACGGCGGCATGATTGCCACAAGGAAAATCGTGGACTGATCCGTCAGGAAACAGGGGTGTGAATCGTGAAACTACTGGAAGGCAAAAAGGCTCTGATTACCGGGTCGCGTCGTGGTATTGGAGCGGGTATTGTCCGTATGTTTGCGGAACACGGGGCCGATATCGGAATCAATGATGTCGTGCGGGACCACGAGGCCGATAGGACTATCGCGAGTGTCGAGTCGCTCGGGCGGAAGGCTTCATGGCATCTTGCCGATGTGGGAGATGCTGATGATAGAACCCGGCTTCTTGATGAGTTCGTCGATGCGCACGGTCGAATAGACATTCTCGTCAACAACGCAGTCGCGTCGCGCGACATGCACTTCACCAAAATCACCGAGGAGTTCTGGGACCACCTGGTAGGTCATGCGCTTAAGGGTTATTTGTTTCTGGCGCAGGGCGCAACGAACCGGATGATCGAACACAGTCACGGCGGCAGCATCATCAACATCAGCAGTGTCCACAGCTACCGGGCGTGGCCGCACGACACCGTGTACGGGATCGTTAAGGCCGGTCTCAACCGGATGGTGATGTCGATGGCACATGATCTCGCCGGGACTGGAATCACGGCCAATTGTGTGGCACCCGGGTATATAGACAGCCGTGTACTTCCGGATGACCAGGAATCGAACCGGGGCAATGCCGACTATGTCGGTTCAGCGCTGGGTTTTATTCCAAACAGACGCGGTGGATTGCCGGGTGATATTGCCGGCGCATGTGTGTTCCTGGCATCGGATCTTGGCAACTACGTAAACGGCCAGACAATCACGGTCGATGGCGGATTTCTCGCTGGTGGGGTACCGCCGGATTCGCAGCCACTGGAACCCGGAATGCCGGGGGCGATGGAACTGGAAGAGTAGCGAATGACAGTTCAGGACAACTACCCGAGACTCCAACCCGACGGAGAGCACCTTGTGTACGAATCTCCGTGGCTTGATGTCTACCACGACGACATTGTGCATCCCGACGGTAAACCGGGGAGCCACGTTTGGGTTAAAGGGCATTCCGGGAACGGAGCCGTGATGACAATTCCTGTCACTCCGTCAGGGCAGTATCTTCTGATCAGGGTTTACCGCCATCCGATCAAACGTCACCTCTGGGAATTTCCAGCCGGGTTGATCGAAGATGGAGAATCGGCACTGGAAGCGGGTCGCCGGGAGCTGGTCGAGGAGACTGGAGTCACGCCAACAGATCTGGTGCTGCTCGGGTCCCAGGTGCCCATCGCTGGCTACGTGGCAGACATTTTCCACTCGGTCCTTGCTGAGATTCCGGAAATTTCGATCGATGACGTGCGCATCCAGGTCGACGAAGGGATTACCGAGGCCAGGTTGTTATCTCGACGGGAGTTGGTCCGTTTGATCGGAAACGGAGAGATCGGGGATGGTGTGACCCTGACCTGTCTGGCACGATACTGGGCATACCACGAATTGAATCAGGCGAACGAGGGTTGAGACCGCATGAAAGACATCTACTCACACATTGAAGACCACGTCGATGAATCTATTGAGCAGTTGTTCGAGTTGGTCCGTCAGCCGTCGATATCCGCTCAAAAACTGGGGTTCGACAAAGCCCCGGGCTTGATGAAAGACATTCTCGAACGGAACGGTTTCGAGGCGGAAATCGTGCAGGTACCAAACAACGGGCTGCCCACCGTTTACGGCTATTTACCGGCCGCCACGAACCCTGAATCTGCGCCAACTTTACTGTTTTACTGCCACTACGACGTGCAACCTGTTGACCCCCTCGACCTTTGGGACACCGATCCGTTCGAGCCGACGCGCGTGGGTGAGCGGCTGTACGGACGTGGTATCTCGGACGACAAGGGAAACATCGGTGCCCGACTCGCGGCTATCAGGGCCTTCCGGGACGTGCGTGGCGGCCTGCCGTGCAATATCAAGATGTTCTGCGAAGGAGAGGAAGAGTCTGGCTCGATCAATCTTCCCGACCTGATCGCCGAACGCGGTGATGATTTCCGTGCCGACGCCTGTATCTGGGAAGGGGGTGGCCGAAATCTGAACGGCGATCCGTTTATGTACATGGGATTGAAAGGTGTGCTTGGGGTAGGCCTGAGCGTGCGCATGCTATCGGGCGATGCCCATTCGTCTTACGCGGCTATTCTTCCGTCGGCTCCCTGGCGACTTCTTCGTGCTCTTGCGACGATCAAGGACGAAGATGAACGAATCCTGATCAACGGTTTCTACGATGCAATTGTCGAGCCGAGTGCGGAAGCGGTCGCAGCAGTCGAGGCCCTGCCTGACGATGCTCCGGAATGGCTGGACACATTTGGAGTGAAGTCGTTTGTGAACGGTCTCGACGGTGAGGATTTGCGGAAGCAGCTTACTTTTCAGCCGACCGCGAATATTACCGGTCTCGATTCAGGCTACCAGGCAGCCGGTCAGAAAACGGTACTGCCGGCGCTGGCAAAGGCCAAGATGGATTTCAGGCTCGTGCCTGAACAGCGACCTCGTGACATATTCGACAAATTGCGCAAACACCTTGATAAACATGGATTCGAGGACGTCGAGATTCAGATTCTTGGCGCAGTGAATCCTTACCGAACATCGCTCGATTCTCCCTGGGTTCAGTTGGTTGCCGAGACTGCTGAGGAGATTTACGGTCGGAAGCCGGTCATGACTCCGAATATGGCCGGTACCGGGCCGATGTTCGATTTTGGGGAAACGCTGGGCATGCCGATAGCGACTTCGGGCATTGACCACCCCTCTCACAAAATCCATGCTCCCAATGAGAACATCACGGTCGAAGATTTCCTGCTGGGTGCCAGGCACGCTGCCCTAATAATCGATCGATTCGCAAGCGATTGGGGCTGAGCACGGCGTTTATTTGATGAGTAGAGATAGCTCTACGATGCCGAGAGTACTGCGCCTGTAGAATTGGCGAGATTTGTTGACCATTCAGCCCGAAGTCTGGAGTTAGACCGCGCATATGGCCGTTATTCAGCCCACACCCGATCATGTGTTGAGCAAGGAAACGATCGAGCAACTAAAGAGAGTCAACACCACCGCTGTTGTCGATGTCCTTGCTCGAAACGGATATGAACCGCACTACGTCTACATGCCAAACGTTCGCACGATGAACCCGGGTCAGCGGCTTGTGGCACGTGCGATAACCGTGCGTTTCGTCCCGGCCAGACCCGACACCATGGCGGAGAAGCCGGGTGGGGAAGATTCACCCGAGTACGCCGCATTTGAACTGGCCGGTCCCGGTGATGTCATCGTTATGGAATCGATGCGAAACAAGCGAATGTCGATCGGCGGCGACATCAAATTTCTGAGGCTGAAGCAGCGCGGGGTCGACGGATTGGTGTGCGACGGCGGTATTCGGGACATGCACACGGTGAAAGACTACGGAGTTGGCATGTGGGGCCTGGACAAGACTTCGAACCTTGGCACCCGAGTGGGAACGCCGTATTCGACGAACGACTCTGTACATGTCGATGGTGTGTTGGTCCGGCCAGGCGATTACATTGTCGCCGACGATGACGGTGTGGTGGTTATTCCCCGGGTCGTCGCCGTGGATATCGCTGAAAAGGCGATCGAATACGACGATCTGGAGGAGTGGATTCGTCGACGCCTCGATGAAGAAAACCAGACTCCCGGCATTTACTATCCCCCTGACGACGGTGTGATCGCGCTCTATCGCAGTTGGAAAACCGAACAGAGCAAATAGTCACACAGGCGTATGTCGGTCAGAAAGCCAGACCAAAAAGAAGCTGTGTTCACGGAACGCCAGCCGTGCCATCCGGACTAGAGGTCGATCGCGATCTCCTGCCCATCGTAGGCGTACTGGACATCGATACGTTCGGTATGGCTGAGTTCAGCCAGCTGTGTGTTGACGAGATGGTGGTCGATGTCGTGTGTGGCGTCGGTGAGCAGTGTTCTTGCCGGACGCAACCTGCGCACCTGGTCAACCGCCTCCTCCACTGTGAAGTGGGTTCCATGCGTACGCACCGGTCGAAGTGCGTCGAGAATCAGCAACTCGGACCCGGCAATTAATTTCGCCGTTTGGTCGGATATTGCTGAAGCGTCGGAGACGTAACTGACCGGACCAAACCGATAGCCGAAAATTTTAAGCTTCTCGCCATGTTGGACCGGCAAGGGAACGATCTTCAGACCGTCGATTACGAACGGGGTTTCATCGATGATTCGGAAATCGAGCCTGGCTACACCTCCGCCACCGGTCTGCTTCTTACGATCGACAAGATAGTAGAAAAGCGACCTCACCTCGTTGAAATCGGAATTGCGCAGGTAGATTGGCAGTGATTCCTGGGCATTGTTGGTCCAGTCCCTGAGATCGTCGAAACCGCCTATTGCATCGGCGTGTGAATGGGTGATCACGAGCGCGTCGATAGTGGCGACCGAGTATTTTGGGAACCATTGCATGGCCGATTCATAGAAAAATTTTCCGGCGTCAATGACGATGTTGTTGATACTGCCATCCGAGAAATGCCGTTGTATCAGGAGCGAAGTATTTCGGCGTCGGTTTCTCGAGCCTGGCGTCATCGCGTTCGTGCAAACTGCACATACGCGGTCGTGGCGGGTGAGGCACGATACCCTGGGGACTCCCTCAGACGTGCCAGTACCCAGAAAAACTATACGAGACGCCTCGACCTTGTTTGATCCAGAAATTGGCATCCGGGAATGATACCGGTCGATTGCGATGCAAACGCCAATTATTTTTCGACACCGTCTGGCGAATACCTGACTACACTTTCGCTATGTCGTCAGGGATTCAAGGGTTGTTGGAAGGTGCTCGACAGGGCATGTGGGTCCTGCCGTCAGCCAGCGAACCAAATCCGGTTTCGCTAGCAAGGGCACTGGCCGAAATTTGCGGAGCGACGTCATCAGGGTTTGAACACGATCCGGTTGCCGATCGATTACGGTCGCTGATTGGGGACCCAGAGCACCTTGTGTTCGTGATTGCCGACGGCTTCGGCATGAACTTCATCCGTGAACTGGACTCGGATTCCTTCTGTCGATCAAACCTCGCGCTTGAGGGCCGGGTCGTGTTCCCCAGCTCAACCGGCCCGAACCTGTTCTCCTACGGTAGAGCTCAGTGGCCCGGGCAGCATGGGAACCTGGGCTGGTTCGTGCATCTGGCCGAACTGGGCGAACATGCAACGCTTTTCCCGTGGGCCCGAACACGCGACAACAAATCTCTAGCTGAACTTGGCCTGACGGGTGGGGACGTGTTCCCCGGTGATCCGGTGGTTCCCAGATATGCACGCGACTCGAGGATATTCGTCCCGAACTCGATCGCCGGTAGTATCGCGACCAGGGCACTCCACGGAGATGGCGTGGTCGGGTACAAAGACCTGCACAGTGTGGTCGATCGCGTGGTCGAGAGGGTCAGGGCTGCTGCTGCTGCGCCTACTTACTCACATATCTACTGGTCGGAAATTGATCGAGCTGCGCACGAGTTTGGATCGGGCGATCCCAACACGCTGAGCGAGGTCGCGCGGCTTGACGTGGAACTTGGCCGACTCAGCCGAAATCTGCCAGCCACTGCGCGTGTCGTGGTGACTGCCGATCACGGACATCTGGATTACCGTGCGCGAGAGAAGGTTTACGTCGATCAAGCAGACTCAATCCGGCAACTGTTGACTAAGGACCACGCTGGAGATGACCGCGTTCCAATGTTCCATGTGCGTAAGGGGCGGGAAGATGAATTCGCATCGGAATTCGAGCGCAGGTTCGGCGATCACTTTTTACTGATTACCGCGCAGGAGTTGCTGGACGCTGAACTGCTCGGTCCTGACGGAATCTCCGAAACTACGTTACCGAGGTTGGGCCACTTCATAGCCATCGCCAGGCGCGGAGCTGGTTTGAAGATGCTTACTCCGGAAAATGACAGGAAGAACGCACTGGTCTCGCAGCATGGCGGGTTATCGCCCGAGGAAATGCTGGTCCCGTTGATTATTGCGTAGGCGGCCTGCCCCGACGACTTGTGCTCAGGTGCCTGTTTCCGGTGGTCCGCGCCTTTCGCCCGGCATCGTCCGCCGTTTCGATCAATCAGCCGGTAAACTTTGTGCCGGGTCAATAATCTCAATCGTTTTCAGGGTGCTTCGGCGCCATGTTTCAAGTGCACAGGTGAATCATGAAAAAGACCATTCGTGGCGAACTGAAGAAGAAGCTCCAGGCCGGGGAAGTCGTAGTCGGTCCGTTCACGATAGTCCCGTCAGCCACGATGATCGACGCACTTGGCTATGCCGGGATGGATTTTTGCATTCTTGATACAGAACACGGGCCTCTGTCCATGGAACGCGTGGCGGATCTCGTCATCGCGGCCCAGGGCACCGGAGTTGCACCGATCGTTCGCGTGGGCGAAAACGAAGAGTGGCCGATATTAAGAGCACTCGACGTCGGCGCTGACGGTGTGCAGGTGCCTCAAATAAACGCGGTCGAAGATGCACGGCACGTTGTTCATGCCGCCAAGTACGCTCCGCTCGGCGAGCGCGGTGTTTCCGTGTTCACCCGTGCCGGAAACTACTACAAGGATGAGGCAGCAAATCATCCTGCCCGCCAGAACGAAGAGACCATGACGGTCGTCCACATCGAAGGCAAGAAGGGCCTTAACAATCTCGACGAAATCATGACGGTTGAGGGAATCGACGTTCTGTTTCTGGGGCCCTACGACATTTCACAGTCGCTCGGTGTTCCGGGTGATGTCCGTTCGAAGATCGTTGAGGATGCGCTGAAAGAGGCGGCTGCGAAGGCAAGAGCGAAGGGTCGGGTGGTCGGTTCGTACGCCAAGGACGTCGAGATGGGCAAATGGCTGATCGATCTTGGCGTGCAGTACCTGTCTATCAACGTCGACGCGACAATCTATATGCAGGCTTGCGAGGCGATTGCCCGGGCATTGAAATAGTCTTCTATGGCCCGTCCTATATTGCGGCGGTCTAAAGAAGGAGTTCGTTGGGTGAGACACCGAACCCCGGCGCATCTCCGATTTCGATGTAGCCGGATTTCGGCTCCGGCGCGCCAGACCACATCGCATCTCCGGCTGCCGCCCTGGTCCCCATCACGACCTCGGCGAAATCTTCACACTCCGATGCAGCGATGAGGTGAAGACCCCATGGCTCACCCCCACGATGAGGTACGACAGCGACTTTCGCCGCCTTTGCCATTTCAACGATTCGTTGCCCCGCAGTAATGCCACCGCACCAGGTGATATCAGGTTGCCAGATGTCGTACGCGCGGGCACTTGCTATATCTGCAAATCCATGGGCCGTGAACTCGTGCTCCCCTCCGGCCGTGTTGATGGGGCGAATCTTTGACCGTAACGTGCCAAGTTCTTGTAGATCGTCAGGGGTCAGGATGTCTTCGAACCAGTGGATTCCAAGATGGCCCATCGCGTCGGCCATCCGTATGGCAATGTCGGAATCCCACGACATATAGACGTCAAACATTACTTCGGCATCGTTGCCCAGCACGGATCTCGCGTGCTCCGCTGATCCGACGGCGGTTGCGATCGATTCGTCACCTGTCCATAGGTGTGGCATCTTCTGCGCCGTGAATCCCAGTTCGGCGTACCAATCGGTATCCGGACCGGTCGCGTAACAGCGCATTCGACCTTCTGTCGTGCCATCAAGCAAGATGGCGACGGGTTTGCCTTCGGCTTTGCCGAGTGTGTCGTAGAGGGCGAGATCGACCCCGCTCAGCGCCATGATCGCTATGCCTTTTCGACCATAAGGGATGGATTCCCTGTAGAGAAAGTCCCAGATATCAGAAATATCGGCTGTGGAGTTCACTGAACGACCAACCAGGATTTCGGAAAAATGACCGTTCACTACTTCAACGGCGGCTTTACCTCCACCGCCATAGCCCCAGCCGACCTGACCCGTGTCCGTCTCTACCCTTACGACAATTTGCCAGAGGTGCGTCCGCCACGAAGGTGGGGTGTTGTTGTAGTTCGGGTAAACAGCGCTGACAGACGTGATTTTCACGGGCGGTGGACCATGTACCTACATTTTCAATGGGAGTTCGGCAGCCTTGAAGTTGGCTTCAGGGTTGGATGAGTGTAGGTCAAGATTCGAGCCAGGGGAGACAGCAAGCGCAGGGTTTATGGTCACCTTGAGTTGAGCGCCACTGTTGGCGGAATACGCTCTTGTTGGATGATATTTAAACGCCGAAGGTGGTCAGGCGATGTTGGCCAGTGCTTCGGCACCGACTACGTCGATTCGACGTGGCACGTCGGTAGTTGCCCCACACTGTAGGCAGTACAGAAACTGACCGTACTGATCTTCTTTGAGGTGAATATCACCGTTGCAGCGTATGCAGGACTTGTAGACGATCATTGGAGTGATTCTCCGAGTTCGCTGTGGCGCATCCAGTGCGCCGAATTGGTGCCCGCGTTTCAGATTGTTATCGAGTTACCGGTACCAGGCACGGGCGTTGACCCGGCACCGGTAACTCGATGTAGGAAAAGTGTCTGCCGTCCGGGCTTACCGGCGAGTTACGAGCGAAAAGGAACAGCGAGAGTACGCTAATTGCTGGCGAGTGCTAGGAATGAGGCCCTTGCATTCGGCCTACGAAGATGCGAGACGCCAACTGCACGCCGATGAATCCAAGGGCTCCTGCACCGGCAATGATGGCAACGGCTATCGACGCCCCAAGTGATTCGGCAAGTGCACCCATCGATAGCGCCCCGAACGGCATCAGGCCGATTACCAGGAATCGTACGCTCACCACGCGACCGCGAATGTAGTCGGGGCATGATATCTGGACCACGGTCATGTTCACGACCATGTAGCTGGTAGTTGCGAACGCGGTGATACCGACGAGCACGATAGAAAGCGCAAACCAGGGAGAGAGCGCAAAAGCCGCAAGCGCAACGGCGGCGAGGAGTCCGAATATTAGTTCGAGTTTCTGGTGATTGATCTTGTCGTCGATCGCCACCACGGATAGTGAGCCGAGCAGTGCTCCTATTCCCGCAGCAAACATCAATACACCGAAGCCACCGGAACCGACGTGCAGGACTTCTTCTGCAAACACCGGCATCAACGACTGGAACGGGCCTACGGTCAGTATCATCACGATCGCGCCGAACATCAGGAATCGCAGGCTTGTGTTTGTGTACGCGTACGATAGTCCGGCCTTTACGTTTCCGATGACTGACCCTGTTGGTCTGTGAGCGTCAGACTGGTGCAGTGGCTTCAATGAGCCGTAGAGGAACAGTGCTGGCAACGCGACCGCCACACTGATGCCCAGGGCCCACGTCGCACCGAACAGCGGGAGCATGACCCCCCCTATCGCAGGACCGACGATTTGGGCTGAATTGTAGGTTGTGGACGACAATCCGACTGCGGTCCGCAACTGTTCGCGGTGCACCAGTCCGGAAACCATGGCCTGTCTCGCTGAAACTGCCAGCGAGAAGGCGATGCCGTTGATTACCGAGACTGCGATGATGTGCCAGGGCGCCATCAATCCGGTCGCCGAGATGGCAAACAGTGCTGCGAAACTGGCCAGCAGCGTGACATCTGCAACGATCGTGATGGTTTTCCGGTCGAACCGGTCGGCCAGCGCGCCGCCAACAAGCGACAGGAACAGCATTGGCATCATCATGGCGGCGGTCACCATGGTTACCATAAGAGGAGATGACGTCAGGTCGTACATCAACCAGCCGCGGATCAACATTTGCATGTTGAAGCCGGTGAACGTCGCAAATCCGGCAGCCCAGTAGCGCCGGTACTGGTGATTTCTCAGGACGCCAAAAGGATGACCTCTACGAATGTGGCGTACTGGACGGGAACCTGGTGCACTCCCAGGTTGCGTCTGGGTGATGCGCTGTCGGTGCAGCATTCGTAGCGTAGCCGTTGCCGGGACTCCATGGCGGTCGGATTTGGCCGCGTTATGCTTCGTACTGGACTGGGACGGGTATCGGATCAACTGTTGCCAGGAACAGCTTCAGTGACACCCGATCTGAATATGTGCTTAATTCAAAGTTCGCGCTTATCGAGGTACAACTCAATACACCCGGTACGCATTATCTGAGTGGAATCCTCAGTATTTCAAAATGTTAACTTCGGGTGAGTTGTTGTTTACTTACGGAGTTGACGAGATTATGCGCACTACCTTCAAACTCGTTCATCAATTCATGTAA
>JAQBVG010000083.1 GCA_027623655.1 Chloroflexota bacterium | reverse complement strand
AATCTTTTCCACACAGCAATAACGGAGACCTCTTACATGTCAACAACCTACGTGGGAACTACAACTAGTAGCTGAATCACGCCGAATCAATCCCTGTACAACAGCTTTTTCGTACTGCTCCTCAGTCATACCGTACCCCGAACTGCCTATACCGTACGCGTCGAGGTCCGAGCGATCATCGAAACCGCCACTCCAAAGTCCAGTATTGCCCGGGGATCCGGGAGCGCCAGGATTACCTCGTTCCCCTGAGTTACCGGGAGCGCCATCGAATGAGATGCTCTCCGACGATCCACCGGAGCAAGCGATCGCGAACGCAAACGCGAATGCCAGAACTAAAACGACTGCAATCGAAGTCGAATATCTCGGACTCAATTGAATTCTCATGAACGTCCTTCCGTATCGAAGTGGAGTGTTATGCGAACTATACGACTCCATATGCCGATCGTGTATGAGCTAAGTATCGCGTTACCACTCAGAAGCGGCCCTGTATTGATATAACGTTCTGGCTGTACATTTTGTTCCACCCGCACCAGACTCGATCAAGGATAGCCATGCAATACAACCTGTTCGGACGCACCGGCGTGTATGTAAGCCAGCTGGTTTTGGGTTGCATGATGTTCGGCCAGAAAACCGATCTCGAAGACACCTGCAAGATCATAGATCACGCCATTGGAGAGGGAATTAATTTTCTCGACACCGCCGACGTCTACGGCAAAGGCGCTTCCGAGGAGTTCGTGGGCGAAGCGTTACAGCGTAACGGCAAGAGAGCCGACGTATTTCTTGCCACCAAGGTCAACGGGCGCATGTCCGATGCACCGAACGCGATCGGAAATAGTCGACTTCATATTATCGAAGGTTGTGAGGCCAGCCTCAGGCGATTGAAAACTAATTACATAGACCTGTACCAACTACATCGCCCCAGCCCACATATCGCCATCGACGAGACGTTGCGGGCGATGGACGATCTCATCACATCAGGAAAAGTCCGATATGCAGGGACCAGCAACTTCGGATCGTGGCAGGTAGTCGAATCGCTCTGGGCCTCGGAAAAACATGGTCTGTCTCGATTCGTAAGCGAGCAGTCGCCGTTTAACCTCGCCGATCGCCGCGCCGAACGAGAGCATCTGCCGATGTGCCAGACTTACGGCCTCGCGTTCATACCGTGGTCGCCGCTCGCGGCAGGGGGACTTACAGGCAAGTACAAACGTGCCGATAAACAGGCCTCGGGTACCCGATTCGGTGATGAAACCGATCCCGGCAAGATGAAACGGTTCAGCGAAGGTGTCATGGATATTGCCGACGGTCTGGAGCTGATTGCCAACGCGCACAACGTAACGATCGCCCAGGTAGCACTGGCCTGGGTCGCGGCTCAGCCGGGCGTGACAGCTCCCATCGCCGGTCCACGGACGCTGGAGCAGCTCATCGATAATCTTGGGGCGCTGGACGTCGAACTGACGAGTGACGACTTCGATACGATCGACAGGTTGGCTCAACCGGGCACAAACGTCGCTGACTACTACGAGGCCAGCTTCAAACCCAATGCCCATCGATTCTAAAATCCAGTTCTCAAACAACTACCAACCACAAATTACCGAGATATAAAACTCTTGCCAGGCACCAAAAAAGTTCTGATCACCGGTGGAGCAGGCCTCATCGGCTCGATACTGATCGACAAACTCGGCGATAAGTACGATTTTTCATCGCTCGACTTGCGCGCTGTGGACGGGGTGCCGTCGACCGTTGCCAACCTCGACGATCTCGACTCGATCACGCCAGCGTTTGACGGAATCGACACCGTGGTACACCTCGCAGCCGATCGTTCGCCCGCGGGCTCGTGGGACTCGATCCTCAAAAACAACATCATCGCCACGTACAACGTTTTCGAGGCTTCGAAACGTGCAGGTGTGAATCGGGTGATATTCGCCAGCTCAAACCACGCCGAGGGCGGTTTTTATCTCGATCCACCCTGGAAACATGTGAATGATGGCAATTTCCATCTCCTACAGCAGGACAGATACGAGCTGGTGTCAGAAAAACACATGATCCGGCCCGACAGTTATTACGGAGTCGCCAAGGCCTACGGCGAGGCGCTGGGGAGTTACTACAACGACTTCCTCGGGCTGAGTTCATTCCATCTGCGGATCGGATGGGTGATCGAGGACGACGACCCGACGTTCTCAGCGTACGCACTGTCGTTGTGGCTGAGCCATCGAGACACGGCGCAGATAGTCGATCTGTGTATCAGCGCTCCTGAGTCGCATCGCTACGACATCTTCAATGCCACCTCTGACAATATGTGGAAAATTTTCGACATCGAACACGCGAAACAAGCGCTCGGATACCAGCCGCAGGACCGCGCCGGTGCCGATTTCACGCCACGCGACTACAAGCGCAGCACCTGATAGTCCTGTCGGCTGATTTTTGTCATCCTGCGCGGCCCCCGCAAACAAATCCCGGCGTTCAGGAAACCTTCCACCATGTATCCTGAGCCGTTATGGAACTGAGGAACAAAGGCGCACTTCTTGTCGGCACCAGGCGCGTCGGTGAGCGGGTCGCCCTGCGTCTCGCGGAAGAAGGCGTGAACCTCGCCATCGTCTACCGCCGTTCGCGGGATGAGGCCGAGAAACTCCAGAGGGCCGTCAGCCCATCGGTAGACAAAACCGCTTTGATGCAGGCAGATCTCAGCGTCGAGAACGATGTCGAACGGATCGTGAAGGATTCAGCGGAACAGTTGGGCGGACTTCATTTCGTCATCAACCTGGCGTCCGACTATCCGAGAGCCCCATTCGAATCGCTCGACTCGGTTGCGTGGGATCGTGCAATGGGTACCGCAAAGAGTTCCTACCTGCTCGCTGTCCACGCGGGGCGGCATTTGAGTCGTAATCCCGGTCGGTCCCGCGGGCATATCGTCATGTTCAGCGACTGGGCAGCCGGCGAAACCCCCTACGTCGATTATTTGCCCTATCTCACCGCAAAGGCAGCGGTCGATTTCATGACCAGGGGGTTCGCGGCCGAGCTTGCCTCGAAGGGGATACAGGTCAACTCGATAGCTCCCGGTCCCACCATGCGACCGCCAGAAATTAGTGAACAGAGCTGGCAGGACGACGTGCTGGCAAAGGCGCCACTCAATCGTGAATCTTCACCCGACGACATCGCCGAAATAATCGTTGCGCTCCTCAAATCTGAAACAATCACCGGTGAGACGATTCGGGTTGACTCCGGTCGACATCTGGCAGGACCAGGCGTCGAGCGGAACTGAGTACGGACTGGACGCACTCAACATTCTCTGAAAATCCACGACAACAGCGAAAGGGTTGGAGGGATTGTCACAATTCAAGGTTACGAAACAGATCGATTTTTGCTACGGACATCGGCTGCTGAACTACGATGGCAAGTGCAAACACCTGCACGGCCACAACGGCCTGATCGAGATCGAGGTTGCTTCCGATTCGCTCGATTCCCGTGGAATGGTGGTCGATTTTGGCGACGTCAAAGACGTGGTCAAGGGGTGGGTCGACGAGCACATGGATCACAAAATGATCCTGTGCAAGGATGATCCGATCCTGGGCCTGCTCACCGACATCCATGAACCGGTCTACGTCATGGACGAAAATCCAACCGCGGAAAACATCGCGATGCACATACACCGGCAGGCACTCAAAGCCGGGCTGGACATTCTCGAAACACGACTCTGGGAGACACCGTCGAGCTTCGCTGCCTATTCTTCGATTTCGGGTTCTGCTGGCGGCGCAGGCGTTGACCGCGAGTAAGGTCGCCGCTCTCGCCAGCGGTGGCCTCGACAGCGCAATCATGCTCACTGAACTGGCGAAAGAATCGCTGGTTTATCCGATCTATGTGGAAGCGGGACTGGTATGGGAGAAGAGCGAGAAGCAATCGCTAGAAAATTTCTTGGCGAAACTGGGACAGCCAAATATCCAACCTGTCACTTACCTGTCAGTACCGGTTGGACTGATCCTCGATGCCCACTGGAGCGTTACCGGCGACGATGTTCCAGACGGTAAAGCGCCCGACGAGGAAATGTTCATTCCCGGCCGCAACGTATTGCTGATCGCACTTGCGTCCGTCTGGTGCAGCACACACGGAGTTTCTCGGGTCGCGATCGGGTCGCTTGGCGGCAATCCGTTTCCCGACGCCACTCCAGAGTTTTTCAGCTCTTTCGGTAAGTCGCTAAGCCTGGGACTCGGACACGACATCAGGGTTGAAGCCCCGTTCCGTGGCCGTCACAAGTCCGACTTGATCCGCGAGCACCATGTCCTGCCAATTGAGCTCTCGCTCACATGTGCCCGGCCAACCGGCACCAACCATTGCGGCAACTGCAATAAGTGCACCGAACGTCAGCAGGCCTTCGCGGAATCGGGCGTCGAAGACCGGACGAAGTACCTCGCATGAACGACGGCGAAACACCGTGGTACGAAGATTTCTACGGTCAGGACTATTTGCAGGCGCTTGGCCCGTCGTTGACCAACACAGATTTAGAAGCGGTATTCGCCGTAAACGCCCTGGAAATGAAGCCTGGTGACCGGGTCCTTGACCTCTGTTGCGGACAGGGTCGGCATGCTGTGCTCCTGGCCGCTCGGGGAATCGCTGTAACCGGCCAGGACCAGAGTGCCAATTACCTGGCCGACGCCAGGGCCGCAGCCCAAAACCTGGGCATCGAGTTGCCGCTGGTGCAAAGCGACATGCGCGAAATCCCGTTTGAATCACATTTCGACCACGTCATCAACATGTTTACGTCGTTCGGCTACTTCGACACAGAAGACGATGATCGTCAGGTGCTAAACGAGATTCGCAGGGCCTTAAAACCCGGTGGGCGGTTGCTGATCGATCTGCTTAACCGAGAGTGGGTTATCGAACACAACGAACCTTCCGACCGCAGGGTCAATGACGATGGAACTATCGTTCTCGAACAGAGAAAACTGAACCTCGAAACAAACCGAAACGAAGTTACATTCACGTTCATCGATTCAAACGGAAATCAGCGAGAGTCGTCCGGACATCGAATCCGACTGTACACGTTGCCAGAAATCACACGCATGTTGCGCGATGCCGGACTTGTTTTCGATCGGGCATATGGAGGTTTCAACTCCGAACACTACTCGCCTTCGACGAGACGCATGATCGTCGTGGCTCACAGGCCGAATTAGCGCGGAATTGCCATGCAGGTGATCGTAATCCGGGAATCATGGCACCGCTTCAAACGATGGTGATCAGAAACCCAAGCGGGCGCCCTCAATACACAACAGCCTGTACCGCCAGTTGTAAGCAGCAAAACGACATTCAGTCGAGGAATAATTACGGTATATCGCGAACGCGCTATCATCCGTCGCCGTGCCGACCCCGAGAACGGTACGCTCTAGACGATCTGATTTCTGAGCTTCGACTCGCCGCCCCAGAGCCGTGCCAGGTTGTCATCGAGTATGTCGATCACTCGCTCTTCGTAGAGCCGGGTTTCTCCGCCCGTGTGGGGAGTGATGATCACGTTCTCCATGTCCCAGAACGGTGAGTCCGCCCCAAGCGGGTCCTCCCAGAAGTGATCGATCCCGGCACCGGCAATGGACCCTGACTTCAGCGCCTTGACCAGCTCCGGTTCATCGGCACACTGGCCCCGCGCCACGTTGATCAGGTACGCCGATGGCTTCATGGCGTCGAGTACGTTGGCGTCGACAATACTGGCTGTTTCGGGGGTCAGCGGACATGTCAGGGCGAGAAAGTCTGCCTTCGGCACAAGCTCGCCCAACCTGTCGGGTGTCACAACCTCGTCGGCTGGCCCCACGGCCGTTGACGGATCGCGCTTGGTCGCAAGCACCGTCATACCGAACGCCTTCGCAAACATTGCGAGCCTGGAGCCGATCGCACCCATACCGACGATCACGAGCGTCTTGCCGATCAACTCGTCTTCACGCTTCGTGAGATCGCCCAGCATGCCCCGCCAGGTGTGATTCCTCTGGTTGTCACGTCCGGTGTGAATATGACGGTTCAGTCCCAGCATCAGCGACATCGCGTGCTCGGCGACAGCGTTCTGGTTCACACCTGAAGCGTTGGCGAGCCGGATGCCGCGGGCCCGCAGTTGATCGAGCGGGAACTGGTCGTAACCCGCGCCGATCGACTGGATGTACTTCAGCTTCGAAGCCCGTTCAAGCAGCGCATTGTTCCAGAACCCCGACACCACAAACACGTCGGCGTCTACGATTCGTTCCATCGTGTCGGCCGCTGTCCACGTTTGAAAATAATCGACTTTCGGATCCCGAGCAGCGTAGCGATCTTCCATGCGGTATGCGACATGAGCAAAGTGGACGGTCGTTTCATTTGCGGAAGGAAATCCAGCAGTCATCGACATCTACGTTCCTCTTTCCCGGTTTTTCAGGTTTTCTGGGCGGACCTGCTGGGCCGAATCGTGACAATTATCCGACGGGTTGACCAGAGATTCGACCTTTTACTCACGAGCGAATACGATTCATTGTGTGCCATCGCCACGCCATTGGCCGCACAACTGGCTCACCGAATGATTTTCCTGACATTCGGCTCCGAACCCGGCGCATGATACCGTCCGAGGACCCCGCTGATGCCTTCCAACATAACGATCAACAACGAATTTTTGTCGGTGACTGTTTCGCCGGACGCAGGCGCTTCGTTACGTTCGATATCAGTCAAGAAGAACGGCGTTGAGCACGAATTGTTGGTCGGAGGTGAGCTCGATCACGACCCTGCTGAGCTGCCGCATGGTTCCGGTTCATTCATCATGGCGCCGTGGGTCAACAGGATTCGCGATGGTCGGCTGGTCGCACCGGACGGCATCCACAACCTGCCAATAAACGCACCGCCCCACGCCATCCATGGGCTGGTGCGGGATCGAGTGTGGACAGTCAGCCAGCAGACCGAAAGTTCAGTAGTACTCGACATCGACCTTGCCGATCCATGGCCATATGCAGGTCACATCGAATACTCGATTTCGCTCAGAGCTCGGGCGTTGATCCAGACGATGAGACTCACCGCGGCCCCTGGTGAAACACGACCATTCCCCGGAGGGGTAGGCTGGCACCCATGGTTCAAAAAGTCACTGGGGTCTGGCGATATGACTATCCGCGCCGACGTGGCCGGCCAATGGCAGCTCGACAACACAATGACCGCCCAGGGCACCCGTTCGGTCAGCGAACTCGTCGATCGATTGCAGGAGGGTACGCACATAGCGACCGGTGAAGTTGACGGCTGTTTCCTCGCCGAACCTCATGCGAAAACCATTCTGTCGTGGCCCGAATTGAGATTCACTATAAGTAGCTCCGCGACAGTGACGCACCTGATGTTCTACTCGCCTGAGCACGCAATATGCGTCGAACCACAAACCTCGACGATAGACGCAGCCCAACTCGAAGAGCGCGGCGTCGCCGACACGGGTCACGTTCTTGTCGAACAATCTAAACCACTCATTGCCACCACCACCTGGAGTTGGGATTAGTGAACGGCTCTTCAGCACAATCAGGGCACGCAGCGGCTATTTCCATCAATGAACTTGAGTTCGCATACGGAAAGCGACCTGTGCTGAACGGAATCAATCTTGAGATTCCACGTGGTGTGTCATTCGGCATTCTCGGGGCGAACGGTGCGGGCAAAACTACGCTGGTGCGACTTCTAATAGGACGTCTTGAGCCAACATCAGGAACGGCGTTGATTTTTGGACGCCCGCCCGGCCCGGCCCTCGCCGACTCAGTCGGATACATGCCTCAGCTAAACGCACTCTATGAATCGCTCTCAGTTCGTGAGAACCTCGATTTTTTCGCACGCATGCTCGGAATGTCGGACAGTAAACCCCGAGCAGCGGCAGTGGCGCGGGCGATGGAGCTCGTGGGCCTGGCCGATCGAGCTAAAAGCGTGATAACTGAACTCAGCGGAGGTATGCGCCAGCGGGTGAGTCTCGGCGTGGCGTTAGTCCACGAACCCGAGCTTCTACTGCTCGATGAGCCAACAGTCGGCCTCGACCCCGAGTTACGGAGCATGTTCTGGCGGCACTTCAAAGAAATGACGGAGGCAGGTACGACCATCCTGATTTCAAGTCACACGATGGACGACGCTGCTCACTGCGATTCACTCGGCTTCATGCGTGGCGGTAAGTTCATTGCGACCGGCACGCCTGGAGATTTGCGCAAATCGACAGGTGAACCGGACTCTACGCTTGAGGATGCGTTCCTGCACCTTTCCCGAAGTTCAGGAGTTGGAACGTGATGCCGTTTGACCGAAAACGAGCAATTGCCGTTCGCATAGTGCGGGAGATACGGCGAGACCGACGCTCCGTGGCCCTGATCATTGGTGCACCGATTATCGTGATGTCGCTAATCGGGTTCAGCTTCCAGGATCAAAAACCCGTGCTGAATCAGGCTGCGCCTGCGCTAATTGCCACCATGGCGATGTTCTTTGTGTTCGTGCTAACGGGAATTAGCTTCTTGCGAGAACGGTCGCAGGGCACGCTTGAAAGGCTGCTCTCCACGGCGGTCACTCGTTCCGATCTCCTGGTCGGATACCTCGCCGGATTCCTTCTCTTCGCCCTTGTCCAGTCGGTCATCATCCTGATGTTCACACTGTTCGTTGTGGATGTCGATTACGCCGGCAAACTCTGGGACATCGTCCTGATTCTCTTGATCGTGACGATTACCTCTGTGAGCATGGGGATATTCATCTCGACATTCGCCAAGAACGAATTCCAGGTTGTGCAATTCATTCCCCTGCTTATCGCCCCGCAGATATTCCTCTCCGGTGTGATTCTTCCGACTTCACAGCTCCCCGGATACTTCCAGGGGCTGAGTGGCGCCCTCCCGCTGACCTATGCAAACCGGGCGTTACGCGACATCATGCTCCGGGGCGCTTCTCTGGCCGATGTTTCGACCGAGATAGGCGTACTCCTGTTGTTTGCAGCTGGCATGCTTGCGGCCGCTGCAACTACGGTACGCAGACCCTGATCCATTCGTTGCGGCCAATTCGCCCTTCCCGGTACTACAATTCGTGGCTGCTGACCGAAACGACAACTGCTCTGTTCCAACACCGACAACACAGGTACTCATGTCTACAAACACGCTTGCTAACCTCCTAAACCCGTCGGCGGCGACCGACGATTCGATCATCATCCCGGGCGGACCGACTCTGTCGTATGCCAGGTACGGCGATGAGATAGAACGAGTTGCAGGTCTACTTGCCGGGGCAGGTGTAAAGCCTGGTCGGCCGGTTTCGATTGTGCTGGTCAACTCACTCGAGTTCATGGTTATATTTCTCGCTGTTGCACGGGCCGGTGCGATCGCTGCGCCACTGAACTCCGCTTACACCGTCGACGAGTTCAAGTTCTTCATGGAGGATGCCGATTCGCAGTTGGCGATCATTCCTCCCGGAGCGCACCTGGGACGAGATGCCGCCAGCGAACTCGGCATACCGGTGCTGGATGCCTCGCTTGAAGGTGACAGTGTCGTCCTCAGCAGGGCCGGCTCAGCCATAACAAAATCTTCGGACGCTCAACCACCCTCCGAGAGCGATGTCGCCCTGTTTCTCCACACGTCGGGCACCACCAGTCGACCCAAGGGCGTCCCTCTGACACACGCCAACCTGATGAAGTCGATCAGCAATATCAAGAACCATTACAGACTGACTCCCGATGACATTTCGATCATCGTTATGCCGCTATTCCACGTGCACGGACTCATGGGTGCATCGCTTTCAACGTTGAATTCGGGAGGTTCTCTCGTCATTCCGGATCGATTCTCTGCTTCGAGTTTCTGGGGTCTACAGCGTGAGTATTCGGCAACCTGGTACTCGGCGGTCCCGACGATTCACCAGATCCTGTTGATGCGGGCCGACGATGACAACGCACCGCATGAGTCGTTCCGTTTTATCCGTTCATGCTCGTCAGCGCTGGCACCAGCAGTGTTTGAACGACTTGAAGATCGTTTTGGGGCACCTGTGCTTGAAGCGTACGGAATGACGGAGGCTTCTCACCAGATGTCATCGAGTCCCCTGCCACCCGGTGAACGGTTCCCCGGCACGGTCGGGCAGGCAACCGGCGTTAAGGTCGCCATCATGGACATGGAGGCCAGGGGCGATCTGCAGGCATCTGGAGATATCGGTGAGATCGTCATCAAGGGCGAAAACGTTATGCACGGGTACAACAACAACCCCGAGGCCAACGCCGAAGCATTCGTCGATGGGTGGTTCCGCACAGGCGACCAGGGTTTCCTCAACCACGATGGATACCTGACGTTGACCGGCCGGATCAAGGAGTTGATCAACCGCGGTGGGGAGAAGATTTCTCCGCTTGAGGTCGACGGAGTTCTGCTCAAGCACCCGGCGGTTGCAGAAGCAGTGTGCTTTGCAGTTCCGGATGAAAAATATGGCGAAGTTGTTCACGCGGCGGTTGTGCTGAGGGGCGACGCTGACCAGGAGTCGATCCGGGCCTACTGTCGAGAGCAAATGGCCGACTTCAAAGTTCCGGATGTCGTTTACATAGCCGACTCGCTTCCACGAACGGCAACGGGGAAGATACAACGCAGACACATGGTTACTGCTTTCGTCACTGGCAGTAAGTAGCCGGGATTCATGAACACAGGTGCCTGCGGGTCGAGTGGCAGCATAAAAGAGGTCGATTGAATGGGTCGTCTCCGACTGGTCAGTGTCCTGGCGATTGCCGCGATTTTTGTTGCTGGCGCCGTCGCTTGCTCGAGGTCGTCCGACGAACCAACAACTCTCTCGGGGACGAAGTCTCCCGGTTCGACGCAGACTCCCCAGCTTCAAACGCCGACTGATCCTTCAAACGATCGGCCGTCTACGGGAGGAGATGCCTCGAACGGTATCGCGGTAGGCGAACCTGTGCCGGGTTTCTCACCGGTGAACCTGCCTGAGGGAAAAATCACGTTCAGTGTCAAGACGCCCGCCATCACACCAGCGAACGCGCCCGTTTATCTCTCGATCGTCGATCTCACAGGAGGTACGGATAAACACATTCGGATGAAGAACCTTGGCGACGGTCAGTATGAGACCCAGGCCAGCGTTCAGGCAGGTGCGATGATCCGCTACGGATCTGTCAGAACTCAGTGCTCCAGGGCCATTTGATGCCCAAACGAG
>JAQBVG010000003.1 GCA_027623655.1 Chloroflexota bacterium | reverse complement strand
CAGCAGGTGCGGATTCGTCGTACCGGTTGCCGTCTCCAGGTTGTTCGCCGGCATCGCTCAAATCTCGATCTGCCGATCTACTCGTTCCAACGAAGTTGCGAGTTTTGTCGAATCGTCGATATCGATCAAAACGGAATTGAAATTCATCATTCCGGTGCGGACTGGCTGCATGCGCTGTCGATACCCGGTGAGAAATCGATTTAGCGACCCCTCGACTTCTACACCAAGAATTGAATCCACGGCACCGACCATGCCGAGATCGGAGACGAACCCGGTTCCTTCAGGCAGGACTTTGCAGTCGGCCGTGGGGACGTGGGTGTGGGTCCCGACGACTGCAGCAACCCTGCCATCGAGGTGCCATGCGAGAGCGGCTTTCTCGGAGGTTGCCTCGGCGTGGAAATCGACAACGATGGGCTTGCCCTGTCCGAACCCGCCAGCGAGCAGATCATCGACGACCGCAAATGGCGAATCGAATTCGCCGACCCAGACGCGCCCGATAAGATTTATCACCGCTACAGGGCCCGAATCTTCCGTGGCCCCGCGACCCGGGACGCCGGGTGGATAGTTCAATGGCCGTAGAACAGGAAGTCTTGGATCGTCGAGGCTGTCGATGAACTCTCGCTTGTCCCACACGTGATTTCCTGTTGTGATTACGTCCGCGCCAGCCTCGACCATCTCAACAACCGTGTCGACCGACAGTCCGATACCTGCCGCAAGGTTTTCGCCCTGCAGCGTCACGAAATCTATACCCAGCTCGGATTTCAGACCTCGAAGCAGGCTGCCCACGGCACGTCGACCGCCGTTGCCAACTACATCACCGATCATCAGTACCCGCATTCGAGTCTTTCTAATACCTGGTCAATATCGGATTTTTCAGATGCTGCACTGGTCACTCTAAACATTGTGGAAACAAATGGTTTGATTCAACCATCAGCCGCACCTGATTGAGATGTAAAGAGGTCCGACGATACTCGCCGGACCTCCAGGTCCTGCTTTTACGCCGCTTACTGATGTTACTGCGCGACCTCGACCGTTCGTGATTCACGGATGACGACGACCCGTATCTGGCCCGGGTATGCAAGCGTCTCCTCGATTTTCTGGACGATGTTGCGGGCCAGTGAGGCAGCAGTAATGTCGTCGACATTTTCCGGGTCAACAAGTACGCGAACTTCTCGTCCAGCCTGGATAGCATAGACGCGCTCGACACCTTCGAATCCACGGGCAACTTCTTCGAGTGCCTCCAACCTCTGGATGTAGTTTTCGATCGTATCGTGCCGGGCACCGGGTCGAGCCGCACTGATCGCATCAGCCGCCGCAACCAGGAACGATTCGACAGTGGTCATCTCACGATCGTGATGCTCTCGAACTGCCGTTACGACCCGTTCTTTCTGGCCGTAACGTTTTGCCACGTCGGCACCGATCTCTGCGTGTGGGCCTTCTACCTCGTGGGTGAGGGCTTTACCGATGTCGTGGAGGAAGCCAGCGGTCTTCGCAATCTGCGGATCGGCACCAATCTGCGACGCCAGGATGCCGGCGACAATGCCAACTTCGACCGAGTGTTGCAGCACGTTTTCTCCGTAGCTGTATCGGAATTTGAGTCGGCCGATCAGTTTCACCAACTCGGGGTGCAGACCCTTGACGTCGGCGTCAAACATGGCTTTCTGCCCGGCTTTGCGAACTGTCTCGTCTACCTCGGTCCGGGCCTTCTCCACCGATTCCTCAATCCGGGCGGGATGAATACGCCCATCTTGAATCAGTCGATCGAGCGCTATTCGAGCAACCTCGCGCCGGATGGGATCGAAACAGGAAATGGTGATTGTCTCCGGGATGTCGTCGATGATTAGATCGACTCCGGTAGCGGCCTCAATGGCCCTGATATTCCTGCCTTCTCGACCGATCAAACGGCCTTTCATTTCGTCGTTCGGCAACGTAATACTCGTGATCGTTGCTTCTGAAACGACCTCAGACGCGAGCCTCTGCATGCTCGCTGCAAGAATCGTACGCGCCTTGTCGTCTGCCTGGTCCTGAGCCTCTAGTTCGGCATCCCTGTATCGGCGTGCCAGTTCGAACTGGATATCTTCTTCAGCTTGATCGAGCAGTTGTTGCCTGGCATCAGCCACGGTGAGACCCGAAACCGTTTCCAGCCGTTCACTGGCCTGTCGCTTCAACTCGTCGAGAGCCGAATGTGATTCGGCTAATTCGCTTCGCTGTTCTCGCAACCCGGACTCACGTTCGTCCAGCGAGTCGGACCTGCCCTGTAGCGTCTCTTCCCGGGCCTCGAGACGACTCTGTTGGCGTTGTGTTTCTAATCTCTGCTCATTGAGCTTCGCTTCTACGTCGCTGCGTATCTGAAGCGCCTGCTCTTTTGCTTCTAGAAGAATCTCCTTGCTTCGAGCATTGGCCCTGCGCATTTGCTGCGCTGATGCCTCTTCAATTGCTCGTTGTGATTTCGCCGAAAGGGTGTTGTGCAGTTGGAAGCCAATTCCGCCTCCTATGACTACCGCAACCAGAGCTACAAGGACAGCAATGAGGATGGTCTCCATCCTTGCCCTCCTGAGCCATTTATTCTGTTGTGAGTTTCACTTAATTGGTGCACAAGAGTCGAACTGTCTGTCCGTACTGCGCACATGAGCATAGTAAGTTCGGAAGCCGGTTCGTGCAAGGAGTTGAACTGGAAATGAGTTCAAACAGCAGTCTACAGCCGGAGAAAAAAACACCGCAGCTATTAGCTGCGGTGTTTCTAACATTCATGTTTAGACGCCACAGAGTGCTGACTATCCCTCTTCTTCGGGTTTGTTTCCGGCTCCGGCTTCGGCGTGATCCTAGTCGTCGACGGTTTCATCGTCTTCGACTTCCTCGTCTTCGCTAACTGGCAAGAGGTCTTCTTCGGCCGTTACACGTGGCGGCTGAATCCATGCCACGCGCTCGTCTGCCGAGCCGACAAACGAAACTCCTGCAGGGAGGATCACGTCTCCTGCAAGTATTGCTGAGTCAGTTTCCATTAAGCCCGAGCAGTCAACGACAATCTCGTGTGGAATATCGAAAGGCCTTGCTCTCACTTGAAGCTCGAACATGCCCTGTGTTACCACGCCTGCGCCACCGTCAGTTCCGGGAGCATCGTCCTGGCCGATGAGTCGAATGGGAACTGGAGTTTCCATTTCTTCGAGTATGTCAACACGTTCGAAATCTACGTGCTGAATCGCTCCACTAACAGCATGGCGGGCGATCGATCGAACAATCGTAACTGTTTCGCCGCTGCCGTTTACTTTAAGGGTGACCGGAGTGGTCCGGCCTGCGGAACGGAGGGCCGTTTTGAGTTCAACCTCGTCAGCCTGAAGTGTTTCAGACTCCCTGGCCAGACCGTACATGTGAATCGGGGTGATTCCCTGTCGTCTGAGCGCCCGGTTTTTCTTACCGAGCGAGGTGCGAATTTCAGCGTTGAGCGTAATCGCGTCCATCGCGATCGATCTCCCGTAATGACTGTGATCAGAGGACTGTGAGTGGGACCTGACTAGCCCCGGTCAGTCTTATCTGAGCGTAAAAGGATGCAAATAATGTGCCCGCCGAATTCAATTTCCGAACTTGCACAGCCAGTAATCGTATCACGAAGTCTGCACCGCTGATCGAACATTGAGAACGAATTCGCGAAACATACTATCTTCTCGGGTGACGGTCTGATTCCGATACGCTGAACTCATATGCAAGTTCAAGTTGCACCAGGTGGTATGATTAGAGGGTGCATGTATTTATTTCAGGTTGAGGCTGTTTTTGTTCCTGGTGGACTTTTTAGCGGCTTGAAATTTCGGACCTGGCTGTCCATCCAGAGATCTTGAGCTCGAACTGGCAACTGACGAGGTGGCCCCCCGCTTCAGGAGATGTAGTCATGCTGGTGCCGATGAAGGTGGACTACGGGGTGAGAACCCTGGTCTACCTCGCGCAGCAGAATCAAAAGGATTTCACCTCGACGTCCGACATTGCACTCGCTCAGCACATTCCGGAACCTTACTTGCTGCGCATATGTTCGGAACTACAGAAGTCGGGGTTTATCGAATCGCGACGAGGTCCACAGGGTGGTCACAAACTAGCCATGGCTGCAGATTCAATCTCGGTCCGTGATGTCGTGAACTCTGTCGATTATTCACTCGCTCCGGTCGACTGTGTTGAGGAGCCCGATGGCTGTAGGCTCTCCGGGGCTTGTTCGCAGCGCGAGCTCTGGAGTGATGTTGAGATGATGCTGCTGGAGCACTTGAGCAAAGTAAAAATCAGCGAACTGGTGAATCAGCAGGTGTCGATGACCGCTGCGGTTCCGGTGCGGACAAACTTCTAAGGCCGAATTGAGAGCTCACTTTTTATTCGGGCACTGCACCGGGAACGACATCACCGAATCTAATAGCCAGATAAAAGCTCAAGTCCGCGGTCGGGGACGCAACTGTTTCCGGGTGCTCAGGCTATCAAGCCAGTTGCCGGATACCCGAGCCTGAACTGCGGAGTAGAATTCAAGAATAGTGTTCGGTCGATCTCGGATTGTGCGTTAATTTTCGCAGCGGCGACCGAAATGGAACATGAGGTAAATCGAGGGACATGGCACAGACTAACGGCTTCACGCCGCTAACGCCGGGACAGGTACAGCGCTACAGTCGCCACCTGATCATGAACGGGGTTGGGAGCGCAGGCCAACGAAAACTGATCGACTCCAAGGTGTTGGTCATTGGCGCGGGCGGACTCGGTTCTCCTGTGGCGCTCTACCTGGCCCTGGCCGGGGTAGGCACGATCGGGATTGTCGACTTCGACACCGTCGACGTGTCGAACCTTCAACGCCAGATCCTGCACACCGACGCGGACGTTGGGCGACCGAAAGTGATTTCCGCAAAGGAGACGCTCGAAGCGCACAATCCAGATGTCAAGGTTATCCTTCACGAAGAGCCGATCAATTCGGAAAACGCGATGGATATCATCCCCAACTACGACATCATCGTGAACGGGGCCGACAATTTTGCCACGCGTTACCTGGTGAATGATGCCTCCTACCTTGCCGGTAAGCCACTTGTTGATGGCGCGATCCTCGTGTTCGACGGCCAGGCCACTACTTACAGGCCGGGCCACGGCTGCTACCGATGCATGTTCCCGGATCCACCCCCTCCCGGCGAAGTACCGAACTGCTCGGAAGCGGGCGTCATTGGCGCACTGCCGGGTCTAGTCGGGTCGATCCAGGCACTCGAAGTGATCAAACTCGCGATGGGTGTCGGCGAAACATTGACCGGCCGTATGCTGTTGATCGATGCGTTGACCATGGATTTCCGTGAAGTGAAAGTTCGTCGCAATCCAGATTGCAAGCTTTGCGGAGACAATCCGGAGGTGACACAACTGATCGACTACGAGATATTCTGCGGAATTCTGCCTCCAGCACCGATTGAAGAGCAGATGGTGTCGGCCGATTAATCGGCCGACACCATCTATGGTTTCGTCGCAGAAAATAACGAGTCCAACTACCCCACGAAAGAACTATTTTTGGCTTCTCCTATCGTCGCGCCGTCAACGGCAATAAAAATTGATGCGTTGGATGCAATCGGCAACACACCGCTTGTCGATGTGTCGATCCTGAGTCCGGTCCCCGGGGTTCGAATCTACGGAAAGCTGGAATCCGTCAACCCGACAGGCTCGGTGAAAGACCGTGCGGCAAGATCACTCATTCTTACGGCCGAACGGGATGGTTTGATCAAGCCTGGAGACACGATCCTGGAGCCAACATCCGGGAATACTGGACTCGGACTGGCGATGATCGGTCGACTGCGCGGTTACAAGGTCAAAGTGGTCATGCCGGCCAGCGTTCCCCCCGAACGCATTAAGTTGCTTGAAGCGTTCGGCGCCGAAGTAATTCTGTCGCACGCAGACAAGGGCACAAATGAGTCGATCGTGATGGCTAAACAGATTGCGGATGAGAACCCGTCGTACTACATGCCGTACCAGTACGGGAATCCGGCAAATCCGAACGCTCATTACACGACAACCGGTCCAGAGATCGCCCGCGACATGCCTGATATCGACGTGTTCGTTGCGGGACTGGGTACGGGCGGCACCCTGATGGGAGTTGGCCGTGCGCTTCGTGAGCACAATCCAAATGTGAAGATCATCGCAACTGCGCCACATCCGGACGATAAGGTCCAGGGGCTTCGGTCGATCGAGCATGGCTACATCCCACCGATACTTGACCTCGAGAAACTCGATGGACGAATCTTGATCGAAGGCGAAGAGGCGTTCTACTGGACGAGACGACTACTGACCGACGCTGGCGTTTTCGTAGGTGTTTCCTCGGGTGCGACGTTTGCGACAGCCAGGAAAATCGCGCAAAAAATGTCGGACGAGGGCCGCGAAGGCAAGATTGTAGCAATGTTCGCGGATGGCGGCTGGAAATATCTTTCAACCGGTATTTACGGCGAGGACTTCAAGTTCGACCAGTCGGAAATTGAAGGCAAGACGTGGTGGTAGTCGCATTATTCCGAGGTACCATCGCGACCCCCAACCGTTGAGGTATGGGGGTCTTTTTGTTTTGAGGTCCAACGGACCAGCCCATCGAGGAAAGCAATTTTGTCGATCTCGTCCTCGCTCGTGTTCAAGACTGCACGTGAGCAAGCGAAAATGATCGCCGATGGCGATATCTCGTCCGAAGAGCTCGTGCGACTGCACCTTGAGCAGATCGAACGAGTGAACCCCGCGGTCAACGCGATGGTAACGATGGTTGCCGAATCGGCAATCGAACAGGCCCGGAAGGCCGATCGTGCCCGTATCGACGGTAAGCAACTGGGTCGGCTGCATGGTCTTCCAATAGCTGTAAAGGACCTTCACAACACGGCAGGTATTCTGACTACCCAGGGATCGCCGATCTACAAAGACTACGTTCCGACTGAGGATGACCTGATCGTCGAGCGGGTAAAAAGGGCCGGGGCGATCGTCGTCGGCAAATCGAACACTCCCGAATTTGGTGCCGGGTCTCAGACGTTCAACGCGGTGTTCGGATCGACGAAGAACCCGTATGACGTGACCAAAACCTGTGGCGGCAGTTCGGGTGGTACCGGCGTCGCCCTCGCCTGTGGAATGGTTCCGATAGCTACCGGTTCCGATCTTGGAGGATCCCTTCGCAACCCGGCCGCATGGTCAAACGTCGTGGGCATCAGGCCAGCACCGGGTCGAGTTCCCACGCTGGGCGGGCTAGGCTGGTCGAATCTATCGACGGGCGGACCGATGGGGCGAACCGTTGACGATATCGCTATTCAACTCAGCGTGATGGCAGGCCATGACGCCAGGTCGCCGCTTTCTATCCCGGAATCGGCAACTGCCTTTGCAGATATACCGGAACGGGATTTCAAAGGAACTCGAATCGCATGGAGCAAGGATCTCGGCGGCAGACCGATCGACGCTGAGAACAGCCGTGTCACAGAGGAGCAGAGGCATGTGTTCGAGGATCTCGGTTGCATCGTGGAAGATGACGAGCCCGACCTCTCTACCACCGACGAAATCTTCCAGTCGCTACGTGCCTACTCATTCGGAATCAAACACGAACTTCATCTCCGGGACCACCGAGACAAGATGAAAGAAACCGTGATTTGGAACGCGGAGCAGGGATTGAATATGTCGGCCATCAAACTGGCTCACGCGGAACAGTTGCGAACAAAGTTATGGGAACAACTGATGGTGTTTTTCGACCGGTACGAGTTTCTCGCGCTGCCCGTCACGTCGGTACCGCCGTTCTCAATCGACGAAGAATATGTGACCGAGATCAACGGAATCGAGCTGGAAACGTACCTCGACTGGATGTGGCCGTGCTACACGATCTCGGTGACAGGTTTACCAGCCATGTCGGTCCCTGCGGGGTTCACGAACAGTGGCTTACCGGTGGGCTTGCAACTGGTAGGACGACCTCGTGATGAAACGGGTTTACTGCAACTGGCCGGTGCATTTGAACGGGAAACGAATTTCTGGAAACAGCGACCGGGTTTGGTGGGTTAGCGATCGAGTCGATCAGGGAGTTCTGAAGTGGATCTCAAACTTCAAGGAAAACGGGCGCTGGTTACCGGCGGTAGTCGAGGTATCGGCAAGGCAATTGCGAGAACGCTTGCCGCTGAGGGAGTCTCCATCGTGATCGCCGCTCGAAACCAGGCGGCGCTCGATGCAACGGCCGCGGAGATATCGTCTGAATCGGGGGTGAAGGTCGTCGGGGTCGTGGCCGACACCGGTTCTGACGAGAGCGTGCGCAACCTCATTGCCGAAGCGACACGTGCCCTTGGCGGTATCGACATTCTCGTCAACAGCGCGGCCCGGCCCGGGGGACAGAACGCGGTTCCGACATTGCAGGGAGTGACCGAGGATGAATTCAACGATCACATGAACGTCAAGGTTATGGGTTATCTCCGTTGTGCTCGTGATGTCGCTCCCCAGATGATCGAACAGGGCTGGGGCCGAATCATCAATATTTCTGGAATGGCATCGAGAAACACCGGTACGGTTATCGGTTCAATGCGAAACGTTGCCGTGACCGCGATGACCAAGAACCTTGCCAACGAGCTGGGTCCCCACGGTATCAACGTGACGGTGATTCACCCAGGTTTGACTCGCACCGAAGCGACAGAAGGTGTGATCTCCAGACGCGCCGAGGCGACGGGCATGACGGAAGCCGAAGTTGAAAGGCAGATGGCAGAAGGCAACTCGGTGAAAACGTTAATCGATGCATCGGACATCGCCTACGTGGTTGCGATGCTCGCGTCGCCGCGATCTATCGCTATCAACGGTGACGTCATCGCCGCGGGCGGTGGAGTCGGCACGGCGATTTACTACTAGCAAGCCCGGCAACACTCGTACCGTGCCCCGTTTCAGATCGGCACGTATGATTGTGTGTGCCAGTGCGTATCAGTGCGTGCAACCAATTTGTTACGTTTGATTTTCGACGCCAAAACCAGCTCAGTTCGAGGACGCCCGATCGATGACCAAGCTTGCTGCCAATCTCTCGATGATGTTCAACGAGGTCGATTTCCTCGATCGTTTCGCAGCTGCAGCGAACGCCGGGTTCAAAGGCGTCGAGTATCTGTTTCCGTACGACTACCCTGCGGATCAGATCAGGGAAAAGCTTGATCAGAACGGCCTGACGCAGGTCCTGTTCGACTTTCCGGCAGGGGATTGGGCCGCAAGTGAACGCGGCATTGCGGCGTTGCCAGATAGGACCCGTGAATTTGAGGATGGCGTGGGCAAGGCAGTCGAGTACGCGAAAGTCCTCGGTTGTGAACGCCTGACCGTCCTTGCGGGTAAAACCAGGCCGGGTGTGGATACCGAGCAGATGCAGAAAACTCTAGTCGCAAACCTGAAGTTTGCGTCGAATGCCGTGTCAGGGACGGATATCACGGTTTTGCTCGAGGCGATAAATACGATCGACATTCCGGGTTACTCGGTATCCCGGACGAACCAGAGCCGGGCAGCGGTTGAGGCAACTGGCGCTTCAAATGTTAAGGTCCAGTACGACATCTATCACATGCAAATCATGGAGGGCAATCTGACGCGATCGATCGATGCGAACTTCGACGTGATCGGTCACTACCAACTCGCCGATAACCCGGGACGTCATGAGCCGGGGTCCGGTGAGATCAACTACGAATTCTTGCTGCCTTACCTCGACTCCAGGGGCTACGACGGCTGGGTCGGTTGTGAATACGCTCCAGCAGGCGACACGTTGGCTGGCCTGAGTTGGGCTGCGAAGTACCTGTAGCTCGGACCCAACGTCCCACCGGTCCGGTAAACGTGCCCCTGCGTCCGGATCATCGGTGACGCTTTTAGGAGCCGAAATTGACGCACCTATCGGGAGATTAAATGCCGAAGCTCGAAGCGAACCTTCAATGGATGTTCAACGAATACGATCTGCTTGATCGCTATGATGCTGCGGCACTAGCTGGCTTCAAGGGCGTTGAACTGCAGGCGCCTTATTCAGTGACCGTCGAGCAGATCGTGGAACGGCTGGAAAGAAATCACCTGAAGCACGTGATCATCAATTCGCCGGTGAGTGATCCAGACACTGGCAAGAGTAATATCGCGCTACGCCCAGACCGCACTGACCTGTACCAGGAGCGAGTCGCCCTGGCGGTCGAATACGCTTCGGGTCTTGGCTGTGTGGGTGTGAACATTGGGGTCGGCCCACTTCCAGAGGGTGTCGATGCAGACGATGCCAGGGCAACTTTGATTTCCAATATGCGGCACGCCGCCGAGCAACTGGACAAGGTCGGCGTCATCGCACTCGTTGAGGCCATCAACACGCGCGATCAACCTGGTTTCTTCGTAAATACCACCAGACAGGCGCTGAGTGTCATCGAGGAGGCCAACCACCCAAACCTTGCGGTCCAGTACGACTACTATCACATGCAAATCATGGAAGGCGATCTCGCCATGACGGTGAAAGAACACCTTCCAATGATCAAGCACATCCAGATCGCCGATAACCCGGGTCGACATGAACCCGGCACGGGTGAAATCAACTACGACTTCTTGTTGCGACACCTCGACGAAATTGGATACGACGGCTGGGTCGGGTGCGAGTACGGTCCCAGCAGAAGCACTGAAGACACGCTGGGTTGGGCTTCGGCCTGGCTCTAGTTGGTTCGGGCCCGCATGTTACGCACAGTCCTAATCCTCTATTCAACATGATCAGTCCACAGAATAATCCATCCGGCCCAGACGACCAGGACATGGTCGAATTCGACAGCGAAGATTCGGCGCTCCGCAACGGCATTCGCCGCATGGGCGACATGCTTGGCAAAACGCTGAAGGCACTGTGGGGCGAAGAGCTTTTCCAGCTGGTCGAGTACGTTCGAAGTGCCACTCGGTCTCTTCGGGAGTCGCCTGACCCGGAAGTGCGGTCCAGACTATTTGCCAGACTCGAGGAAACAGACCTGTGGCATGTGACTCGACTTGTCCGGGCATTCACCAGTTATTTTCACCTGGCCAACGTAGCCGAACAACACCACCGCATCGAGTTCAAAGGAGTTGCTGGTGCGAGGAGAGAGTGGCTGGAGGAGGCATTCGACCGAATCCGTGAAGCCAATGTCCCGGCCAATGAGATACGTGACCTTATAAACCGGCTGGAAGTTCGACCTGTCTACACCGCCCATCCGACCGAGGCGGCGAGACGTTCGATCCTGAACAAATTGAGCCGGGTCGGCCAACTACTGGAAGATCGGTCGAATCCCCGGTTACTCCAGTCCGAGCTTCGCCGAATAGACCGTCGACTCTCAGAGGTGATCGAAGAGATCCTGCAGACTGACGAGTTACAGCATGAGCGTCCACTGCCGGTCGATGAAGCCCGCAACATCATCTACTACATGGAAGACATGTTCGGGTCGGCAATTGCCGAAGTGCTTGAGGCTCTCGACGAACAACTCGAACGCGTGGGTGTTGTGTCGTCACCGACCGCACGACCTCTGCGGTTCGGAACATGGGTCGGTGGCGACCGCGATGGCAACCCGAATGTTACGCACGAACTGACGAGGCAAATACTGGATCTTCAGCATGAACGCGCACTGAAGCTGTTTACTCCAGCCGTCGCCGAGCTTGCGCGGACCCTCAGCCAGTCGACACGAATAGTCGAGATCAGCGAGGCACTGTCGAAATCGCTGGACGAGGACAAACATCTACTGCCAGCTGTCTGGGAAGAGTTCAAGAACCTCGACGAAGAGGAGCCGTATCGGCTGAAATGTGCGTACATTTTCACGCGCTTACAGAACGGACTTTCAACCTCAACAGCAGCTTCGGACAGCGATCAGCGTTACTCGAACGTCGACGAGTTGCTGGCAGACCTCAAGTTGATGCTCGATTCTCTGAGCGAGAACGGGAGTTCGGCTACAGCAAATGGCGTAATGCGCCGTCTGATACAGCGAGTCGCCGCGTTTGGCATGACGCTTGCGACGATGGACATACGTCAGCACGCTGAAGTGACGGGCGCCGCGGTAAACGAGCTGATCGAACGTGTGGAGAACGTGCCTGGCGGATTTGCGAATCTTTCAGTCGACGAGAGATCGGCACGGTTGATTTCTGAGCTGACTTCAAAGCGAGAACTCACAGCTCGTACTGCGATTTTCTCTCCGCCAACCCTCGAAATCCTTGATCTGGTCGAGACGATTCGGGAGGCGCAGGACGAGTACGGCCAGCAAGTGATCGAAAGTTGGATCGTGGCGATGACCCGTGACGTCGACGATCTGCTCGCAGTTCTTGTGCTAGCTAAGGAATCTGGACTGGTCGTGCCAAACGATGGAGTTTCTCGATTATCCGTGGTACCGCTGTTCGAAGAGATTGACGACTTGAGGCGCTGCCACGAAGTCATGGACCGCTACCTAACGATCCCTGAGGTCAAATCGCTGGTCATGGCATCCGGCGGAATTGTCGAAGTCATGCTCGGCTATTCCGACTCGAACAAGGACGGCGGAATCATGACCTCACAATGGGAACTGTACAAGGCGCAGCGAGAGTTGCGGTCTGTAGGACAGAAACACGGTGTCGCCATACGGCTATTCCACGGTCGAGGTGGAAGTGTGGGTCGTGGAGGCGGACCGACGAACGATGCGATTATGGCTCAACCGCACGCCACGGTTGAGGGTCGAATCAAGATCACCGAGCAGGGCGAGGTCGTTTCTGACAAGTATGGCCTGCCAGAACTTGCACGAAATCATCTCGAACTGACGGTTGCAGCGGTAATTGAGGCATCTTTGCTTCACGCTGAACCGCGGCACGACGACTCGAAGCTGAACAGGTGGTTATCAGCAATGGACTGGCTGTCGGAACGAGCGCATCGAAAATACCGAAGCCTGATCGATACAGAGGGCTTCGTGGACTACTTCATGACCTCGACGCCGGTCGAAGAGCTGTCCGGGATGAATATCGGCTCACGACCTTCTAGGCGCGCTTCCGCAGACGGCACGCGCAGCATCGACGACCTCCGGGCGATTCCGTGGGTTTTCGGCTGGATGCAAAGTCGACAGGTCGTGCCAGGTTACTTCGGAGTCGGACAGGCCTTTCACGACGCTCGATCTGAGGGCATGGAAGATGTGCTGCAGGAGATGTTCGAGCAGTGGCCGTTCTTCCGCACGTTTGTATCCAATGTCGAAATGACGCTTGTGAAATCAAGCATGGAAATCGCCGGTCGTTACGTCGACGCACTGGTCGATCCCGGACTACACCACATTTTCGATGTCATTACTGAAGAGAGGAATCGATCAGTGCGAGAGGTGCTCAGGATCACCGGTCAGGAGAACCTGCTGGATAATCAGCCCGTATTGAAACGGACGCTTGCGGTCCGCGAATACTACGTAGACCCACTGAACTACCTCCAGGTTTCGCTACTCGCGCGACGGCGAGCTTCGGATGTAGTAGACCCGGGTGTCGAACGGGCACTGCTCCTTTCGATAAACGGTATTGCTGCCGGACTTAAAAACACCGGGTAGAACCTTGCGTCATTCAAGTACAACGAAAAATCCTGCCGTTTCGCTCGTTGCCGAAACTATCGCGACCGGATTCGGGTCGGGAAAGTGGCCGTTCGTTGCACCGGCGACCGTTGGATCGTTGGCGGCATTGGTTGTCTACTTTCTGCTCGATCGTGCAGTGTTCAATGGCGAAGGCGACGCAGTGTGGTTTTTTGGACTGATCGCTATCACGGCAATCGCCGGAATCTGGGCAACCGGATACATCGGGACGGAAGGCGATCACGATCCATCACGAGGAGTGATCGACGAATGGGTCGGCATGTGGGTGACGATCGCTTTCCTTCCCGCAACCTGGCCCTGGCTGGTTGCCGGTTTTTTTATGTTTCGCGCACTCGACATCCTCAAACCGTTCGGGATTCGCCGACTTGAGGCGGTTCCTAGAGGTTGGGGAGTGATGCTCGATGACGTTGGTGCCGGGATAGTTGGAGCCGTGGTCCTGAATGTCGTCAGGTTGATTTTCTTCGCCTGAGCGCTTTTCGACGAGTTGGGGCATGCAATCCAGGACGGGTCAGATTTCTCATGCGCGGTAGACCGACCGGGCAGCTAACGGTCTCTGAGAACCTGGCTGAAGTAGGCGTCGACGAGTTGAGAAAATCGCTCCGGATGGCTGGCGTGCATTAAGTGCCCCGAATCGTCCCATTTCACGTGACGACCCTGCGCCAGTAAATTGATGGTGCGGGTGGCTTCGACGTCTCGAAGGACTCCATGCATGTCGGGATTTGCCTGTACAAGGAGTACCGGGGAAGAGACTGAGCCAAGCACTGCGTCCGGATCCCACGTATCGGTCATTCGAGCTCCGATCGCTGCACCCCATACGCCGGGGTCGACCTTCAGCACCTTTTTTGCCGAGGCCAGGAGCGCAGCATCCGACATCGTGTCGTTCATCTTTCGCAACTCACCTGCCGTCCCTCGAATGTCGAGATTCTTGCTTCGTATTTCAAACAACTGCTTGAATCTAGAAGAGCTGGGAGACTCCTCGAACCATTCACGTATATACAGCGGTGGATCTTCGAGCACGGCCGCCGCAACCAGTTCGGGATTCCGTGCGCAAACACTTGCAGCCGTAACGCCACCCAGCGAATGACCCACGAGGTAAGCTGGCGTTCTGACGACATCACGAAGAAATTCGATGACCTCGGACGGGTAGTCAATGAAGTCGTAAGACCCGGACGTTCGGCCTGAGTCGCCATGTCCCCTCAGATCGATGGCGTACACATGCCACCTGACTGATAGCTGTTCGATCACCGATTCCCAGTCCTTCCACCAACCACCAATCCCATGGATGAGTACCACCGGCGGGCCATTGTCAGGCCCCTCGGCGTAGTTCACCTCGACAGTGCTGGTGTTCATCTTTTTTTTCCGGGTAGTCGGTCATGGAGGTTTACGGGTTCGGGGAATTACGCCCTGTGGGAACTTTCGGAGCTTGTTCGGATGCGAATCGGTTCAGGGCTCTGATGAAATCGTGGTTGCGGGCGATGTGAGGTGAATGCCCGACTTTAGGCCAACTCAGCAATTTGGAATCCGGGATCAGGTCGGCCACTCGCCTGGCTTCTTCGTCGGACATGATTCCGCCGTTGGCAACGGAACCATAGATGATTAGCGCGGGACATTGAATCGATCTGAACATGCTTTCGAACATATCCGAATCGTCGGAAGGACCCGGTCGGCCGGCCTCAAGTGCCGGGTCGAGCTCGAAATACATTCTTGCGATGCGGCTAATACTGTTCGCAGAGGCACCATCGTAGCGTTCGCTGACCATTGGTACTAAATCGGCCGGGGTGATGGCGGCGCGGATGAGAGCAGCACGTTTTTGGCGTTCTTCGTGACGGACCTGACGCTCACGCTTTCGAACCTCAGATTGCGCCCCGGAGAATGCCTCGACAAGTACCGCCTTCGATACCAGATGCGGATTACGAGAGGCCACTGCGGCGGTCACCCACCCACCAAGAGAATGCCCGACCAGCACAACCGGTCCTGAACTGAGCCGAGGAATGGCCGAGGCGATGTCGTCGGCCCAGGTTTGCCGGTCCGAGCCTGCTCCGTAGCGGCCAGATCTACCCATCCCCCGCAAGTCGACGGCATACAGGTGAAACATGCTCGAAAGTTTGTCGACCACACGACCCCAGGTATGCCAGCTGGACCCGTAGCCATGAATGAGAATCACGACCGGTGCGCCGGGGGACGAGACACCCCAGTCGGCCACGTTCAGTGCAATATTTCCTGTGTGAACATAACGCTCGGTGAAAGTCATCCGACGCTGGCCCGGGTCAACCAAGCACTTCCTTCATCCTGGCACCGATATGTGCGGGCGAGTCGACTACGTGGACACCGGCTTCACTGAGGGCTTTGTTCTTCTCAGATGCCAGAGCTGCTTTTCCGGTGACAATCGCTCCGGCGTGCCCCATGCGTTTGCCAGCCGGTGCAGATTGCCCGGCAATGGCGGCCACCACTGGCTTGGTGACATGCTTTTTTATGTACTCGGCGGCCAGTTGTTCTCGCACTCCGCCGATCTCCCCGATCAGCACGATTGCCTCGGTCTCATCGTCGGCCTGGAATAGTTCCAGTACGTCGGTGAACGTTGTTCCGTGTACTGGGTCACCGCCGATGCCAACACAGGTCGATTGGCCCATACCGTGTTGTACAAGCTGGGCAATTGCTTCGTACGTAAGGGTTCCCGATCGGGAAACGACACCGACGTTGCCGGGCCTCACGATACTCCCCGGAATGATACCAACCTTGGCCTTCGAGGCTGGGCTCAGGACTCCGGGACAGTTCGATCCAACCAGGCGAGTCGGCTTGCCCTTGAGATAGGCCATCACCCTGACCATGTCGAGCACCGGGACGCCTTCAGTTATACATACGACGAGTTCGAGGCCAGCATCGATCTGTTCAATGATGGCGTCCATTGCAAACGGCGCAGGGACAAAAATGACGCCGGTATTTGCACCGGTCTGCTCGACCGCTCTGGCCACTGTCGAAAAATACGGGACCACATCTTCGAACTTCTGCCCGTCCCGCCCGGGGTGGACAGCGGCGACCATGCTTGTGCCGTACTCGCGCGTACGACTCGCCTGGAAACTACCGTCTCGTCCTAGGCCCTGAACAAGCAGTCGAGTGTGAGGGCCAACCAGCACTGCCATTAGTTGTTACCTCCCGTTTCTAACAACTTCTGCCTGAGAACGTCGGCTGCACCTGCAAGATCGGGAGCACCTGTGATATCAAGTCCGGAATTGGCGAGTATCGCGAGACCTTCGTCAGCGTTGGTGCCACGCATGGCGACCACCATGGGAATGTGGGCGTTTGTTTCCTTTGCGGCAGCCACGATGCCAGCGGCGACCACGTCAGCCCTGGCTATTCCTGCGAACAGATTTACGAGGATTATCTCGACGTCGTCATCGTCCATGATGATCTTGAACGCTTCCTCGATTCTTTCCTGGTCCGCAGAACCCCCGATATCGAGGAAGTTGGCAGGGTCGGCGCCTACAACCTTAGTGATGTCCATCGTGGCCATCGCGAGGCCCGCGCCATTCACCATGCAGCCAACCCGACCTCCATCAAGTTTTACGTATGCAAGGTCCGACTTGTAGGCGCGCCGTTCAAGCGGGTCCTGCTGGTTGGAATCTCGAAGCTCTGCGAGATCCGGATGCCGGAACAGGGCGTCGTCCTCGAGGTTGATCTTGGCGTCCAGGGCGACGATCTGATGGTCTGCGGTGATCACGAGCGGATTGATCTCGACAAGTGAGCAGTCGTTCTCAACGAATACCCGGTAGAGGTTGCTAATAAGCGCGGTTGCAGACCTTAGAGCCTCGGGAGGTACTTCAAGTGCCATCGCCAGGTCGCGAGCACGGTATGTTGTGAGTCCAATAAGTGGGTCACCGGCGACCCTGAAAATTTTTTCCGGTGACCTCTCGGCAACCTCTTCGATCTCGACCCCGCCCTCTGTGCTTGCCATGACGACCGGTGCACCGATGTTGCCATCTACGACTATCGATAAGTAGAGCTCTTTCTTGATGTCCAGGGTTTCCGCGATCATCACTTTTTCAACCGGCACTCCAGCCGGGCCGGTCTGATTGGTAACGAGGCGGGAGCCGATCAACGATTCCGCTACGTCCGCGGCTTCGGCAGGAGTATCTACGAGCCTGACTCCTCCAACTTTCCCCCGACCACCTGCATGCACCTGTGCTTTGACGACCACTCGCCCACCAATTCGGGCAGCGATTTCTTTTGCTTCTGCGGCTGTGGTGGCTACCTCGGCCCTCGGCGTTGGAACGCCGTACCGGTCGAGGATCTGTTTAGCCTGATACTCGTGGATATTCACGAAAAGGTAACTCGCTTAATGTTGATCGCGATTCAGCACCTGAAGCTGGAACCTGATTGAGTGGCTCGACCTGGTAATTTTAGGCCGCAAATTATCGTACCGAGCGTCTTGAGAAGTGTCTATGTACGACCGTCGCCACGAGCGTCCAGATGGGCGGGTTGCAATCACGTTCCAGACAGACGGTCCAACTGCTGTTGAACTGACAGGAACGGGTAAATGAGTGCTCGGCAAGATCGATACAGTTTCGTGCAAATTAGAAACACCCGTCCGGACCCAGATTTTCTAAGATCCTTGTTGCGCTACGCACCCCATTAATCGCCCCGGTGTTGCAGATGCGTTCCTTCTGTTCCGTTCTTAGACATCGGTGTCAGGTTGGGTCGGCTACGGCGACTCGTCCGGCAAAAAAGAAGCAGGCGATGCTGCATTCCGTGAGACGACCGCCAGCAGTGCCGTGATATCGGCGAGCCTGGGCGGTTTCTGTACAAGGCCCGCGACACGGGTCGAAATTGTGTCGACATCAATTTGTTGGTCGGTCCAACCGGTCATCAATATGACATCGGTCTTTGGTGATTCGGTTTCAATAAACTCGGCGAGCATGCGGCCGTTTAGTACTGGCATCTCTATGTCTGAGATGACGACATCGAATGGCTTTCCAGATATGTACGCCTTTGCCACGAGGTCGGCTGCTTCGGGTCCACCGCCTGCTGTAGTGACAGAGTGGCCTTCTGCCGCGAGCATTTCCTGGACGACCATTCTGAGCATTGGCTCGTCATCGACGACAAGTGCCGAGAGTTGCTGTGCGGTTTGATCGCTGGCTGTAGTTGTTTTCCGTTCGTTATCGATTGGCTTTCCGACTGGGAACGTGAGTCTTACAAGCGTTCCCTTTTGCCCGTCCGCACCGTCCCTTTGATGAATGGTCAGGGTCCCAGAATGCCGTTGCATGACCTGTTGGGCCATTGGCAGTCCAAGCCCCGTTCCCGCCTCGCCCTTTGTGGTAAAAAACGGCTCCAGTGCTCGTCGAGCAGTATCAGCACTCATTCCGGTCCCTTCGTCAATGACCTCGACGATTACCTGTTCGACTTTGGCCATGTCATCCCGGTGCGTGGGTTCGGGGTGAGCGCGCCCGGCGATTACGATGCGCCCCCCTTCAGGCATGGCATCAATGGCATTGAGTACCAGGTTGGTGAGTGCCTCCCGGATTTCGGTTTCCGCGCCGGAAATTTGCGGTAATCCACGATCGAACTCTGTCGAGATTCTTATGTCTTTTCCACTTTGTTGATTTTCACGCCATCTCGGGCGAGTCAGTTCGATGGTTTCGCGGACGGTTTGCCTTAGGTCTACCGGTCCCAGCTCAAGCTGACTGACTTCGCGATCCCTGTACAGACGACGCATCCGTTCGACGATACGCGATATGTCGAGGGCGGCCAGACGGATCAGCTGCAACAGCTTTTTCGAGTGTTCGTCCATGCTCGACGATTGCTGGAGCAGCATGTCGGAGAATCCGACCACGGGTGACAGCGCATTGTTGATGTCGTGTGCAATTCCGCCTGCCAGTTGCCCGAGCGAGCGCAAACGCTCCTGCCTCATGACATGTTGCTGAGTCTCAACCAACTCTGCGTTCGTTGATCTGAGATCCTCAACCAGGCGCGCACCGTAAATAGCCTGTGCGACAAGCGCCCCAACCGCGTTTATCAATTCGACTTCGGCCGGTCCAAGACTCCCGGCCTCCTCACGGGCCAGGACGATTGCGCCGAATGTTTCGTCATTTGCAATCAACGTGTGTCCCACAACCGAGTGGAGACCGGCCGACTTGAACCGATGAGCGTACTGATCAAGTTTGTCGTGCGGATCCGACAGATCATGGGCTCCGCCATCTTCACCCTGCGTTAAGACCACGGAATCGAACAACGTTGACTTCAGTTCAAGAGGGTTCAGCGGGTGAGGCCCGGCAACGTTGACGACCTCGAACTGACCGGTATTCGGGTTGAGTAAAAGTCCACACGCATGTGCGGCCGGGAGCAGATCGGCGAGACGGGTGGTGGCCGTTGCCATGATCGACTCCACATCGTGCATCTGCGCGACGGCTGTCGTGATGTCATTGACAGTAGTGATCCTGGCGAGCCGATGCAGGGAATCGGAAGCTTTCCTCTGCTCGGTCACGTCGCGAAGGATAATCAACCGACCACCTGGATCGTCCGCACCTGGATTGTCCGAGAGTTCGATAACGGTCGGGAAACAGACAACTGTTTCCCGAAAGACCGGGTGATGGATAAGAATATCGTCCGTGATACTTCCGGGAACTCCAGAGCAGAGCACGTGATCGTCCAGTTTTCCATCGAGGGCTTCGCAGAGGTGTCTTCCGATCAGTGACTCACCGCCAGACTCGACCATCTTTTCGGCCGCAGGATTGGCGTCGACGATGTGTCCTTCGGGATTGAGGACGAACATGGCGTCTGGAATACGCTCAACCAGTACGTCGAGGGCGACAGGCACCAGATCGAAGAGCTTGAACTGAATGAAGCTATAGGCGACGATCACGCCAGAAATGGCAAATGACATTGGTGTCGGGTCGAAATTCCCGAGCAGGTTCAGTTCAGTCAGAAAAAGGAGGTTCGCGGCGAGCGGTATTGTTCCTGCAGCAATCGTCGCGATCATCTGGCTTCTGAACATCGACGTTTTGGTAAACGCTCGGTACAAAAGGAAGCCGAATCCCGCGAAGAAGGCGAGGTAGGAATACACCCACGACACCCAGAACCATGTGCCGCGCATGAATTCAACAGAGTAACCACCGGGTTCACCGACGATCATCGCTCCCTGCCACATCAAATTATGGGTGCTGTTTGTGGCAGCCAGTGCGACAGTGATCGTCGGGATAACGAGCACTCCCGCGAGCAGGCGAGGGGTCACCCGGCGTATCCGCCCGGTCAGGTGAGCCGCGGTGATAAACCAGAACACGGGAACGGTCGAAATCCCGACATACTCAATCGGAACGAGGAACAGCTTATCGTCGAGGCGATCGAGTAGGACTTCGATTCCGTAACCGCCTGACCAGATCGCAGCGGCGATCATCAGCCATGCGACCGACGCCGCGCCTGGGGCATGTCGGCGGTTCCACATGAACGCTGTCATTAAGAGCGCGATTACAGCACCAACGAATGTGGCAGATGCAACGAATGACGACGTTTCGAGATTGATCATTAGATCTGCGGAGGCGCCGTGACTGGACTACTGAACTGCTTCACACGCCGGGTGTTTCGATCAACACGGTCGCACCCATATCAAGGTACTTATTTCGCAGCTTGGGATCGTAGCTTCGGATACACAGCTTGGTTGTGCTGCCTTCAAGCAACTTGACGACGTGCCGAATGCAATCGTCGTCGGATTTCAAAGGGTGCTCGGGATTGGCTTCTCGGTTGAACGATAAGTCAGCTGGACCCCACGACAGGCAATCGACACCCGGTTTAGCGAGTGACCGGGCGCGTGTTACGGCACTCAGCGATTCAATTTGAAGCCACAGAACACCGAAATCGTTCCAGTAGTTGGCGTAGTCGATCCTGTCGGGATGCTCACTAACGTTGGCACGGGGCGCACCGCCCCAGGACCGCCTGCCAACCTGAGGGTAGTAAAAATAGTCGAGCGCCTCCTGGGCTGTTTGCTCGGTTTCGGTCTGTGGAACTTCAACCCCCGATGGCCCCAGGTCCAGGATGTTGCCGACCAGGTACGAGTGACGTGTGTGTTTGATCCGAAAAACGACAGGTACACCGACCTGATCGGCAGCCTCGCAGAACTCGACCAACAGTCGCTCGTCGTACGGTGAGTGCTGGCTGTCTGCCGACAGATAGCTGTAGTCGCTGCTGCCCATAATCGCTTCGATACGACTTTTCGAGTCGGTCAGGTTGGCCCTGGCGCCTATGGTGATTTCGCCGCTTCGAATACGGTGTTTCAGATTAGTCTTGATCGTCAAAATGGACTCCATTCGCACGCAGCAAGTCGCATCCGAAGGCCGGGATGCGGTGTTTGAGAATGTGCAGATGACGGGATGTTAGCGCAACCGGGCGAACCGCGGCGTGAACAATTCGTTGTTAGTCGTCCAGCGCGTCGATCGATTGCAGAACGGCCCTGATGTACCCGTAGCAATAGGCAAACGCGACGGTCGGCGCGTTGTCGCCAGCGATTTTTGGAGTGTGGTCAGGCATCAGCATCCCCCTGTACCCGACCTCCTTGTAGACCCGAGCTGCCGCAAGCATGTCGACATCGCCTTCGTCGGGAAATGTTTCTTCAAAGGCGAGCTTCTTGCCGGTTATGTTCCTGAAGTGGACATTGAATATCTTGTCCCGCTCGCCAAACCAGCGAATTACATCAAATATCTCTTTGCCGGGGTCATCGAGCATCTCAGAAACGGTGCCCTGGCAGAAATTAAGACCGTGGATCGGGCTTTCATGCATTTGCACGAACCGTTTCATGCCATCGACTGTGCCCAGCACACGACTTACCCCACGATAGCCGTCGGGGGTGTACGGATCGTGCGGGTGGCAAGCCAGCTTTATCCCGTATTCCTCTGCAACCGGTACCACCCGCTCGAGAAAATAGTCGATCCGCTCCCAGTACTCGTCAGCTGATACCAGACCCCAAACTCCGGGTTTCTCATTCTGGTCGATCTCGTCCCAGTCAAAGCTGGAACGCAGAGCGCCACCGCGCCCACGTTGGGACTCAGTTCTCGTGATTCCGATGATGAACAGACGGTATTTCACCGCTGGGATTCCCGATTCGGCACACGCTCGAATAATGTTCTGGCAAACCTCGATTTCGCGATCCCGTTCCGGAGAGATGCCAAGAGTGATGTTCGGTGACTGATCGTCTTCCGGCCTGGTCCCAATAGGCAGGGCAACCATATCGACTTTTACACCGTACGACTCGACCTTTTCTCTGTAGGCGCTCAGGACATCACGAGTCCAGGTCTCGGCTGGACCGGGTGGGAAGCCGTTGATGTGATTCACGCCCAACTGGGCCAGGACCCGGTAGTCGGTGTCGCTACCAATTGGATACTGGGTACCTACATACATCTGGTTGAACCTGACCGTTCGAGACAACGCCTGAACGATCCAGCCCGGGGTTGGTTCAGCATGCTGCCTGCCTTGTGCACAAAAGAAATACAGTGTGTGGTGGCAAATCTACACTGTGACACGGCTAGTTAGACATCAGGCGTTTTCGAACACTGGGATGAGAATTTGCCGGAAGAGACGTGATTCGAACCGCCAGTGCGGATTCTGGTCATACTTGTCTTTGGGACAAGCACGACTCGCGTCGTTGGGTCTGCTACCAGGCGAATCAGGGGGAGGGGCGGAGTACCTGATTATGAGGTCTGAAACGGCCAGAGCTGGCTTCTTCTCAGATCATTCTCGAGTTCCGACAGAGCCGGGCAGCGACGGTCGGAACGCCGGCTAACGGCCGTGTAGAGCCAAAAGCCAAATTGCAGCAATCGCCAGTGAAAGCAGCGTGAGCGGGATACCGGAGCGCGCATGGGTCCGCCAACCAATTGTCACTCCGTGCTTCGCTGCCACCTCCACGACGATAATGTTCGCAATGCTCCCCACTATGATCAGATTGCCGGCGAGCGTGCTCGACAACGCCAGCACAACACCGGATGCGACGTGGGTCGCGAACGGAAGCAATATCATCGTCGCAGGCACGTTGGACACGATATTCGACAGTACAGCGGACGCTCCGAACAGCCACGCCGGATTTTGAATGTCGAGCCCACGACCGGCCATCGATTCAGCAGCAGACTCGAATGCACCCGTGGCTGCGACTGCGTCGTTCAGCACGAACAAAGCTGCGAAGAGTGCCAGTAGTTTCCAGTCCACCAGCGCAACGTAACCGCGGAACGCCCTCAGATTGCTCACCACCAGTGTCCCGGCGCACACAAGGGCCACGATATCCCGGTGCCACCAGCTGCCGACAAACAGGACGCCCAGCACGAGCACCGCTGCAACACCTTTGCCGGTCTCGATCGGGTTGAAATTCGGAGCCTCGTGTGCCGCGAGAGGGGCTGCATCCGGGTGTCTTGCCGGTGCCCATTCGATCCGCATCGCCAGCCGAGACCGGAACACTCTTCGTATAACAAGCCACGAGATGACCAACGAGCCAACCGAAGGCAGCAACGCGTCGACGAACAGGTAGCGAGCGAACGGCATATCAAGTGCCTGACCGACAAGGATGTTTTGTGGATTGCCGATGAGAGTGGCAGCTGAACCGGCGTTGGCTCCTGCCGCAAGGCCCAGCAAAAATGGAACTGGGTCGAGACGGCGGGCACGGGCTATGTCGATAAGCACCGGGGCCATTGCAAGCGCGATTATGTCGTTTGAGAGGATCGCAGAGAGAGCGCCGGACACCATTATGACGAGCAGGAGCAATCCGGACGGACCTACATCCGCGGTCGCCAGACGAGCTGTCATCCTCGTATAAGCGCCGCCAAGCCTGAACTGCGCAGACACAACCATGAGGCCGAACAGAAGGCCCAGTGTCGAGTAATCGATGGCGTCGACTACGGCCGATGGAGTGCTACCGCCGACAAATATGACGGCGATCGCCCCGAGAACGGCGATGCCGGAGCGGTTGAGTCTGAGGCCCGGTACCTGGCCTGCCATCATCCCGGCGTAGACGGTGGAAAAAATCACCAGGATCCAGGCGTCCAGACCGTCCTCCTGTTAAAGGCCAACCTCGGCCGGAAGTCGCACTACGCGAGCCCTTCACTCAGTATGGCACGAGGCAAACGCGTGCATCGTTGTGCCGGACCATATCTCTCTTGCCTTTTCCTGTATGTGCTGGAGACATCATCGGAAACGGAACACGGACTGACCTTTACGTGATAACGCAATCCAGATTTGTGTTGGAAAAGGTGTTCAACGACCGCGCGTCTGTAGCCATCGGCAAGCTTCCGACAACTCCATCACAGAGAACCTGCGACATTCCCTCGTGCCGTCGCGATTCAGCCGCTTGAAACCATTAAAACTGCCTGGTCACGAGGATCAATCCCACCTGTGAAGCGGATTCTTCGAGTACAGCACACCAGTGAGCGTCGCGGTCGAGTGATTGAATTCGTCCTCAGACCTGAAGTCAAACGTGACACGCTTCCTGTCTGGACTGACCTTACCGTCCAAACCACCCTGCCAATCAAGAGACCATTGCCATTCAGCAATGGTCTCCTCGTGGTGCACGTTGCAGTCCCGGTCAAACCGGTGAGAGACACTTAAACCCCGGGCGGGTTCACCCCAACCCATTGAAATGCGGGCAATGTTGGCATCCTGGAAATCGACCAGGAGGGTAGCCTGCAATGATGCGCTGCCGAACCAATCCTCTTGCTGATACGAAATGCCGCAGAGACCAGCGTGTTCTCTACGAGACTTGCCTCGAACTTCAAGATATACGGACTGGCCGCCAGTGCCTTCATACTCAGCGGAGTCGTCGGACTCTTCATCGAACAATGAAGGGAGCGAAAACCATCCTGTTACGGTCTGTTCGTAGAAAATCGGTCCGTCCCCATCATAACCCACGGGGATATCGTTGAGAGGAAGTCTTATCGATTCGCTTGTTATGCTGCCGTAGACGCCGCCACATATGCTCTCAAAAACGTCGAATTCTTCGTATTCGGGCGAATCGCTCAGCAGGTTCAGCGTCCGAAGCAATCCCAGCGCCTCCGGCAGGTCAGAAGTTTTAAGGCACGGTTCCAGTAGTTCGTTGAGGCAGTTTTCGACTGCCCTGACGGTCTCGGTGAAGATCTTTGTAATGCGAACGTCGTCTTCGTCGACGCCAATCAGGATCATATAGCGCGCCCACTGGAATGCGGTCGCTGTGTGCTCCTTCGAGGCCTCACAATCGTGAGCCCACTCGTCAATATAAGGTTCGATGGCATGAGTGTAGAACTCATCACCGAGTTCACGCAGGCGGTTGAATACCGCCTCGTCTGGAGCATCGCCCTTCAACTGCCGTGCTCGTTCACGAGCCAGGATTTCACCAGCGACATTGGCCAGCTGCCCCGCTAGATCTTCGGGTGCAACACGTCCGGCGGAAGGTCCTTCGACCTCGTGTTGATCCCCGGTAGCCTCTTCCGTCTCACCGATGAACTGATCACCGAAATGCGTGATCGGGAGGATGATTGCGTCGGTCCCTGGATTGATCAGGTCGAAGTGAAAATTCCCTCCCCCCGACTCGGCAGAGAAAGCGGCGACCGAGCCAACTGCGCGACCGGGTCTGATGGTCAACGCTGCTTCGCCCATGAGGCGCGTGGCGTCGGGCAAGATTCGCACTCCCAGCGCCGCTTCGCCGTTAACGATGGGCCATGCAGAAGCGGAGACTATCGGAGTTAGCGTAATCAAAGTCTCGTCGACAAGAACACCGTGGGGAAAGTTGAGTGTGTAGCCAGTCCCGTCGCCTCCCATCGCCTCGATGGTCCCGCCATCCGAGCCGATGAAGCCGCTCCTGGACAGATTGCCATCAATAACGACAACTGCAGAGGCGGGTTGCGGTGTCCGGAATGGTTTGAGGCTCGACGCAATCGGAGTGGACCTGATCGGAGTAGTACCTCTCTCCTCGTCGCGATTTTGCTGCTCCTGGGCTTGTTCACTATCCGGTATTGAGCTTGATTGACATGCTGTCAGCAGAATGAGCGCCGAGACCAGGAGCACGGTGCCGAATAGTTTCAATGAGGTTGGCCCGAGAACGGAGGGTGCGGAAAATCCAAACGCTCGACATTATCCGAGCCACACCTCATGTGCAATAGAACCGAAGGAAATATCCATCACCCTGACTGGTTCCGAGTGTTGACAGCTGGTCACGATAATTCTTGTGCTGCCAGTGAAATATGGCGGAGGGGACAGGATTCGAACCTGCGATGCCCTTACGGACATACTTGTTTTCAAGACAAGCGCATTCAACCGCTCTGCCACCCCTCCGCAGAGGTGTCGGTCCGAGACCGCACAAAGAATAAGTCTAATCGCGAAACCGGGCGTTCCGTAACAGCGAAACACTACAGATTCCTCAGCGATGCGGTCTGGTTTAAATGCTGGAGGCGTTGGACAATATTTATGGCGTCGTCACGGCTGCAGGCTCTTTCAAACCGAACCGTCGTGCGGTCCATCCAGGGAGGCCGTTGGGCGAGTAAAGCGTGGTTCCACTCCTGCGTCGGTCGGGGCATATTTGGAGGAGTCAATGAAACAACTTCTTGAACTGTCCGGCATGGTCACGATCCTCATTGGGGCTGTGCTCGCCGCAATTGGCATCATCGTGCTCATTGCGACAGAAGACTCCTGGATCCTTTACGCAATCGGATGGAGTGTTTCGGGCCTTGGCCTGCTGATTCTTTTCTGGATTGCACTACGCGACCGACTCCGAGACAGAAAACACGAAAACCTTGACGACGTAGGCTTCAATTAACAGGCGACGTTAGCGTTGGGCGCTTCATGCGGGGTAGGACCGGTAACCGGGATCCGAACGGTAGTGGGTGAACGGATCCGCCGCTTGCGGTCGGGAACTAGGCCAGGCTGTTCGTGCCTGGTCCGGTCGGGGGTACACGGTATAACGAATGAGACCGAAGACCGGCCGATACCGGGCTTGTCCAAACAAAGTTGACGAATGCGGGCACCAGATTGCGTCAGTGTCGACTCAGTGCTGGCAGTTTGCGCAGTAGTAGGCCGTTCGACCTCCGAAGCTTTTTGTCCGTAGCGGAATCTCGCAACCGGGGCAGAACGAACCCGGTACTCGACGCAGGCGCATCCGGTCGTCGTGAGCGTCGACAATGAACGGTCGACCACGATCGTCTGGATGATCCATGATGAAAGCCAGGGCATGATCCAGTGATTCTCGTATCGCGCCGAACAGGGCGTGCAAGTTTCCGGCTGAGATGCGATTGGCCCGTCGACCCGGTGCGATTTTGACCCTGTGTAGCGCTTCATCGGCATAGATGTTCCCGACACCGGCAATCAGCGATTGATCAAGTAGCAGCGGTTTGATCGGTGCTTTGCGTCGACTGACTGCTTCCGCGAAATGTTCTTTCGTGAGAGTCGGATCGAGCGCATCCGGACCCAGCCCGGCGAATGCAGATGGCAGGCTGTCAAACATCCGAACGGCACCCCATCTTCTGGGATCGACCAGCGCTGCATGTATTTCGTGGTTGCCGTTTCGCATTCGAAATTCGACGCGAGTGAATCTTGGAAGCGGCTCCTCCGGCCTCAGAACCTCGATTCTTCCAGTCATCCCCATGTGAAGGCCCAGCACACCCTGGTCGAGCACGGCGGCGATCTGCTTGCCGCGCCTCTGGAGGCTGCCGACCCTGCGGCCCGGTAGTTGCTCTATGCCGGAGATCGCTCCGGTCCCTTTTTCAGGACTTGGCTTAAGCTCTACAGTCACCCGCTCGAAAACGCTGCCGATCAGGCCTTCTCTCGCTAGATAGCGTCTTAGCGACTCGACTTCAGGAAGTTCAGGCAATGCGAGATCATCTACTCCGCGGAGTCCATGTCGCCCCATGTTGGGCCGGTCTTTGCTTCCACCAGCAGAGGCACTGAAAGGTCCATAGCCGCTGGCATCATCGTCGTAACCATCGACTGCATTTCCATTAGCTCGCCCGGTGCGATCTCGAAGATCAGCTCGTCGTGAACCTGTATGGACATCTTCGACCGCATTCTCTGAGCTTTTATCTCGTTCGAAATGTTGATCATGGCCAGCTTGATCACGTCGGCGGCAGTCCCCTGTATGGGCATGTTCACAGACACACGTTCCGCTGCCGCCCTATGGCCGGGGTGTCCTGCATTATTGATGTCAGGTAAGTAACGCCTTCGGCCGGTGATGGTCTCGGCGAACCCGGTGTCGTGTGCTGACTGCTTCATCTGCTCGATAAATTCGCGGATGCCCGGGTACTTCCCGAAATACAGGTCGATGAACTCCTGGCCCTGCTGCCGGGTGAGGTCCGTTTGACGGGCGACGCCAACAGGTCCCAGTCCGTAGATAACGCCGAAATTCAAAATCTTGGCAATTCGCCGTTGATCCGGGGTTACGGCGTCGACCCCGTACATCGCTCGTGCCGTGGCCGCGTGGATGTCTTCGCCCCGCTGGAAAGCTTCCAGCAGCCCGGGCTCCTGGGACATGTGAGCGAGTATTCGTAGTTCGATCTGCGAGTAGTCTGCGGCAAGGAGCTGCCAGCCGTTTTTCGAGTCGGCAACGAATGCTTTACGGACCTTGCGACCCAGTTCTGTGCGGACCGGGATGTTCTGGACGTTCGGATCGGTGCTCGAAAGACGACCGGTGGCTGAACCGACCTGGTTGAAGCTCGTGTGGACCCGACCGGTATTCGGATTGACCATGAGGGGGAGGGCGTCGACGTATGTCGATTTCAGCTTGGTCAATTCCCTGTACTTCAGCACAGCGTCGGCAATCTGGTAGACCCTGTCGTCCAGTCCCTCGACCTCGCGAATGTGTTCCAGGGCGTTCGCATCCATCGAGTAACCTGTTTTGGTCCGGCGAGTCTTCGGTGCACCGAGTTCGTCGATCAATAAGTCGGCGACCTGTCGATTTGATGCGAGGTTCAGTTCTCGACCGCCGACGATTGCTGTTGCCGCCTGCTCGATCTGGTGAATGTCGGCAGCGAGGACCTCTGACATTTTGGCAAGCACGGATTTATCGACAATCATGCCGTTGCGTTGCATTTCAACGATCACCGGCAACAGTGGCATCTCGATTTCATAATTAACGTACCGGGCCCGGTGTTTGTCGATTTCCGGTTCGAAATGTTCATATAACCGCCACGTGAAATCTGCGTCGGCGGCGGCATACGCGCCAGCCTTGTAGATCGGTACGTGGGACATCGGGATCTGTTTTTGTCCGACGCCTATCAGCTCTTTTATCTCTGTCATTTCGGCATGGAACAGATCGAGAGCAAGTTGCTTCAGGCCGATCGCCATTCGACCGCAGAGTTGGGCAGCGATCATGGTGTCGAACGCGAGCCCCGTTAGTTCGATGCCCGCGGTGGCGAGCACCATGATGTCGAAGTTTGCGTTGTGTGCGATTTTCTTTATCGACCCGTCTTCGAACAGGGGTCGGAGGGCAGCTAATCCTTCGGCATAAGGAACCTGGTCGCCCTCGGTATGTCCGATCGCCACATACCATGCGTGCTTCGCTTTGATAGCGAACGAGAGTCCGACGAGATCATCTATCATCGAGTTGAGGCCGGTGGTTTCGGTGTCGAATGCGAACTCACCCCTGGCCCTTATCTGGGCAATCATGTTGTTCAGGCTCGGCATGTCGGTGACGATCTCGTAGTCGCCAAGCGGCTCGACCGGGGTTTCAGTCTCCGCTATCAAATCGAGTTGGCCCGTATGTGCGCCCTTCACATTCGCGCCGGTGGTTGATTCGGTTTTAGGAAGACGATTCGCCGCCTGGCGTAGTTCATAGTTGAGCAGAGCTTTAAGCACGGTTTCACGATCGTACTCACCAAACCGGGAGGTTTCGGGATCGAACTGAACGGGCACATCACGCACTATGCTCGTCAGAACAAGTGCCTTTGCTGCTGTCTCTCGATGCTCCTCAAGGAGCTTCATGGTCCGCTTCGCACCTCTGAGGCCCGGGATGTTTTCGATTTCGTTCAATCGGCTGAAAAGAGAATCGAAATGACCCAACTCGGTAAGAACTGCGCGGGCCGATTTTTTTCCGACTCCCGGAACTCCGGGGATGTTGTCGGAAGTATCGCCTTCGAGTGCCTTGATCTCGGCAACAAAATCTGGACCCAATCCGTCGTACCGTTCGGCAACACCGGCGGGATCGTAGATTTTTGCGTCACCCCAGCCTGTATACATAAGCAGCGAGGTCTTCTCGTCTACGAGCTGCAATTGATCGGCATCGCCGGTCAGTATTAGTGTCCTGAAGCCCTGCTCGGTCGCCTGTTTTGAGAGCGTGCCGATCAGGTCGTCGGCCTCGAATCCCTCGTATTCGTAGACCGGTACACCCATTGGAGCAAGGATCTCTTTCAGGATCGGAATCTGCTCGTGGAGTGCCGGGTCAACTTCCTGCCGCTGGGCCTTGTACTCCGGGAACATCTCTTTACGGAATGTAGGCGCCTTCGTGTCGAAAGTCACCGCCACGTGTGTCGGACTCTGCTCGCGCAACACCTTCAGGAACATCGTCATGAACCCGCTGACACCGGTGGTGTTCTGTCCAGATGAGGTAATCAGGTGATCGCGTACTGCAAACCATGCCCGGAATACGATCGCGTGACCATCTACCAGGAGGAAAAGCCTGTCGTCTTTTGTTGCCGGGATAGTCGTCATCTGATCTCTTAACGGTGTCTGTGCGAACACGTGTGTGTACGGGGAGTAGGCGGATTATAGCTTCTGGTGCGGGAGACCACGGCTGATGCTGAGAATCGTTGACATGCCTATTCTGACGATATATCGTTACGATAGGTATACATCGAGTACCGATACGTGGAGCGGACAATCCTGATGACCATGACCACCGAGTCGACAACGAGCCGATCGTCGGCAAACAATCTTGTCGACGTCGCTTACTGGCAGACTCTAAACAGAAAAAGCCTTCTACGATTTTTCATGTTGCAGCAATTGAGTTCGGGGCCGATGCACGGCTACGAAATTGGATCGAGAATCGCATTGTGCTGCGATGCTAGACCGACTGACGCCATGATCTACCCCATGCTAAGAGAGCTGGAGATCGGGCGCTATGTCGAACTCGAGACAGCGGTGATTCGCGGTCGCCAGCGCAAGATTTACTCGCTGTCTGGTCTTGGATTTGAGGCTTATCGTGCTTCGGCACTTGCCTGGTCGATGGTTTTACCGCAGATCGAGATGGCCGTGAAGGAAGCGGGCATTGATCCAGTCTGCTGTACTACGACGGTTATTGATTCCGACATATTTGGAGATTGAGCTATGAGTAACTTGAACCCCCTTGGAACATTGACCTCGATCGACGCCGTCGCTGCATGCTGTGGTGACGATTGCTGCAGCGACGGGTCTGTAGTTGAAATTAGTCATACGCAGCTCGAAACTATTACTGCGGCGGTCAAACACCAGTACGGTGCCCTTGCAGAGTCTGCTGCCGAGCGGGCAGCGGACCCGACGAGGCGCAAGGCAACTGACAGGTACTACTCAGCCGATCAGCGCCAGGTTTTACCTGACGAGGCGGCAGGCGCATCGGGCGGATGCGGTAATCCGGTCGGCATTGCCGATGCTAAGCCCGGCGAAACAGTGCTTGATCTAGGTTCCGGGGGCGGTATCGACTGCTTCCTCGCCGCGAAGGAAGTTGGCGATGAAGGGTTCGTCATCGGTATAGACATGACACCTCGGATGATCGAGTTGGCCCAGAAGAATGCGGCCAATCTCGGCACGGAGAACGTGGTGTTCAAACTGGGTCACATCGAATCGATACCGCAACCTGACAACACGGTCGATCTCGTTATTTCCAATTGCGTGATCGCGCTCTCTGAACAGAAAGACCGCGTATTCTCGGAGATTCAGCGCATCCTGAAGCCAGGTGGTCGATTCGTCATTTCCGACATGGTTACCGAAGCGCCACTCCCCGACGAAGTCAGGGCGTCAGCGGCGGAATGGGTGTCGTGCGTGGGCGGCGCTGCGGTGATGAGCGAGTACCTTGAGCTGATCGAGGAAGCAGGATTCACCGGCACCGAGGTGCTAAAGCAGGAGCGGAGCAGGCCGGACGCGGTCGACTGGCAGACTACGCTGATTAATCTCACACTTCGGGCATACAAGCCCGCCTGACGCAGCCTGAGAGTCGACTGAGCCGGGGCGTTTCTTACCAGGCGGATAGCCCCGGCACCACGGTTGCCGGAACGGCTCGACGATCCGCGGGTGTGGTGAACGATTCGTTATAAGGGCGCCGGCAGGAATTACACTTGTGAGCAACCATGCTCATTAACCCCTGGTCGCGGAACTATGAAAAGGACGATCACGTCGCGCTTGGACGCGTGCGTGAGTGGGCTGCGAACAAACTTGGCAGCACCGTCGACTACGGATTTGGCTATGGCACGTGGGTATTTATCGGGAACGAAACGGTAATCAAGATCGACCCTGAGGTTGGGCGGCCTGAGCGGTTCAGTCATGAGCTCGCAATTAGCGGCCTCGCAATACCCGGTGTTGCTACACCCCGGGTACTTGAAACCGGGGCGCTCGAAGGCAGAGCGTGGGTGATACTCAATCGACTCGAAGGCTCCACCGCCTATAACGTCTGGCCGGGACTGGATGGAGACGCCCGTCGCAGGCTCACTACGAGTCTTGCTGATGCGGTCGGCCACCTTCAGGCGTACAGACTGGATACGGCGATGTTGCATGCCGAGACCGGAAACTGGCGAAATCACGTGCGGCAGTCGTTCAACCGTGCGCTCCGTACGGTCGATTCGGTCGTGCCCGGTCGTGTACTGACACAGTCGCAGGGAGCATTTGCATTGTGGGCTGAGGCCCTTGTCGATCAGCCCCGGGTTTCATGTCACGGAGACCTGTGGTTCGGCAACGTCCTTGTCGATCACCAGGGAGGACTGGTCGGGATCCTCGACTTTGACCGGATGGCACTTGCGCCGCCCGATTACGAACTGGACATGTTGCTGCGATTCTGGCGTTACCCGTGGAACTTCGTCCCTGAACAACTCGAAGAGGTCTATAACGACCCGCTCGACATGGCGTTGCTCGACCCGCTCGTCAGGCAGTGCCGCGGTGATCTCAGCGATGACGCCTTGAATTCGAGATTAAGTGCGCTTGAACTGATTTACCGACTCAATCTGGTGAACCGGTTCGGTTGGAACGATCAGAATGCCGGGATGTTCGACGCCGTGTTGTCGGGCGACTGGACCGAGGGGTTGGTTTAGCTCCAACGGCAGTGCTGTTCGTTCAAACGGTGACGATATTGTCCCGAACGCAACGCGAACAAAAACGAGCAAAATGACCAGCGTTTCCGCTCAAGCCTGCTCCGATTTGCGGCAAGTTGGGTGATATATATTTCCGCATGAACGACGGAGAAGCCGACATCCCGCTTAGTGAACCGATGCGCCGAGCCTGGCTCGACAGTGAAGACCGCTCGACGGTGTACCGGCGCGGAACCTTGTTTTGCGGGAGACCGGACCCTGGGCAGCATCGGTCCATTCCTTCCTTCGACATCTTGCACGTGTCGGTTTCTCTGCCGCTCCAGAGGTAGTGGGAACCGGGTTTGCCGATGACGGTCGAGAGACACTCGGTTACATCGCGGGTGAAGTGATTAACCCACGGCCGTGGGCGTCAGACGCGTTCGTTGTGCTTGGCAAAATGTTGCGTGAACTGCACGATGCCTCGTCGACGTTTGTGCAGCCAGCCGATGCCGTTTGGCCTCCGTTTTTCGGGCGCGCTCTTGGCGGTCCGCACCAGATTGTCAGTCACTGTGACTTTGCCCCCTGGAACATTGTTTCACAGGGTGGCGTACCGATTGGACTGATCGACTGGGAGTATGCCGGGCCGATCGATCCGCTGGTCGAACTGGCGCAGGCGGCCTGGCTGAACGTGAGACTCTTCAGCGACGATATAGCCGAGATCGAGGGATTGCCGTCTTTGCGTGATCGGGCAGATCAGCTTGGGGGATGATCGACTCATATGGTCTTTCGAAATCTCAGCGACGTGGATTTTTCGACGCCATGATCGAATTCGTCGTGCACGACACCGCGTTTCAGGCTGATGAGGCAGGAGTTACACCTGACTCTGCCAATCGTGAGGCGGTGTGGGGGCTGGCATGGCGAGCACGGTCATGTGCATGGATGCTTCGTAACCGCAAGGTCCTTGAGCGAGCAGTAGTGCGGTGATTTCACGAGAGACTGCGATTCACAGCTATTCCCCGCAGCCATGTGCGTTCCCGTCGTTCCCGGGCGGATTCGATTCATGACTTTTTACGCTTCGCGCAACGTGCCGAGACGAAAACAGGAACGCGGAAAAGCCCGCCGTTTCCGGCGGGCTCTCAGCGACACTTTGTACCTGTAGAGATCGCGATTGCGACCAGGGTAGTAACTAGTCGGCGACTATCGCCGTTGGGCGGGCGTCAAGTAGATCTATGCCACCGCGGACCTGGCCAAGTGTGTCGGCAATTCGCTCTTCGAGCGTGAACAGCACCTCTCGAGCGTAGTTGTCAGCGCCCCTGCGACGTTGATCCGCCTGGGTTTCGGCTTCGTTCAGAATGCCGTTCACACGGTTCTCGGCATCGTCGATTATCCTGGATGCGCGCTTCTCTGCGTCGCCCTGGATGTCGAGTGCGTTCTCGTTCGCCAGTCGTGTGATCTCGGTGGCTTCGACCATCTTGCGGGACTCTGCCTGCGAGGTGGTAAGCAGTGTGTTCGACTGCTCCTCTGCCAGCTGCCGAATGGTCGTGGCTTCTTCGTCAGCGTAGGCGCGGATCCTGCGGGCTTCCAGTTCGGCCTGCTTGATGATCGCGTCCTTCTGTCGAACGATGCCCTCGGCCTCGTTCATCTGGGTCGGTAGATCGCCCTTCATGTCTTTGATGATTGCGGTGATCTTTTCAAGATTCACCAGCGTTCGGGCCGTTCCGGGTACTCGACCCCCGGCGACCATCGCTTCCAGGTCTTCGAGCTGCGACATAAGTGTCATTACGTTCCTCCGTGTGTGCCGATCATGACTTGCTAATTTCGAGCCTCTCAACCAGAGGCCCCCATACGTTTTTCGGAACCAGCGCCGACACATTTGCGCCGAGTGCTGCCACTTCCTTCACTCTCGATGAACTCAGGATCTGGTATTCCAGGGCGCTGAACAGGCAAATTGTTTCTACATCTTCAGCCATCCTGCGGTTCATTAGTGCCATCTCGCTCTCGTACTCGAAATCGCTCGTTATCCGAAGACCGCGAACAATCACGCTGGCGCCAACTTCGCGGGCAAAATTGACCGTGAGTCCCGAGTACTCCTTCACCGAAACGTTTGGCAGGTGCGCCACCGCTTCAGCAAACATATTTATCCGTTCATCAACAGAGAACAGGGTCCTCTTTGTCGAGACTTGAACCACTGCAACTGTCAGGTGTTCAACCGTTTTCGACGCTCTTTCGACGATGTCCACGTGCCCGTTGGTAACGGGGTCGAATGTGCCCGGGTAAATAGCCCTTGTCACCTACTGGCCCCCCGGCCCTTGCTCCTGCACCCGCCCCTGTTCCTGCGCCCTGTAGACCGACACGGCAGTGTCGCCGTATCGCCGGTGAGTCGAAAGCGAAAGACCAGGTAACGATTCTGGCAATTTGGTCATTTTCGAATGCTCGAGAAAGGCAATGGCGCCGCTCGCGATCAGCCTGGCTGAGTCAATTCGAGTGAACAACTCCTGGAATTCGTCAAGATCGTAGGGCGGGTCGGCAAATACCAGGTCGAATTCGCTTTTCAGTCTCCCGACCAGAACAAGCGCATCACCCCTGTGAACCGTTCCAAGCATCCTCAACCTGTGTCGCTCCAGAGCCTTTTTTATTTCTTCGCACTGTCGTGCGTTCTGTTCAATAAATACCGCCGATTCGGCACCACGTTGCAGCGCCTCGATCCCAAGAGCGCCAGTCCCCGCGTAGATGTCGAGTACACGTAATCCCCGTGGACCAGCCGGTCCCAGCATCGAGAAGATTGCTGACCGTACCCTCGAGGTGGTAGGGCGAAGAGAAGTTCCGGTAGAGGTTCGTCTGAAATCTGACGAACCGGTGCGTCTGCCGCTCATCGCGCCTTCGACTCGCACGCTATCCCCTGATGATCTGATTGTGAAAGCCGATTATTTATGGTCGGCGCGGTTAATTACCATCGTGGGGAGTTACCGGTTTCAAGCGTTTTGTTGGAACAGGAAGACCTGGCCCGTACTGAATCGAAACACATGCTGCCTTAGAATGGACAGGCGCACGGTCTGGACACACGACGGGGTTTGCCAGGAACGCGCGTACGACAGCAGATTCAGGAGACCAGGGTCTTCGGGTTAGCAAATTCAAACCTGCCACGTGGCATAGCGATTCGACACCGGTACAAATGACGCCAGAAAACCATTCACAGGAAGACACAGGTCAGCAAAATCGCATTGTTTCGGCCGCCGGGGAGAAGAAACTCATTGATGACCGTTTGAGTAAAACGGCTCAAATGAGATCGCTCGGAATCGATCCCTACCCGCCAAGATTTGATCGCACACACACGACGGTCGAAGCGATAACACTTTTCGAGCGCGTCGAAGGGGACTCAAGTGACACGGCCGAGCACCTGAAGACCGAGCCGCTCAGAGTTGCCGGTCGCGTTATGGCACGCCGTGGGCAGGGAAAGGCATCGTTCATTGATCTGAAAGATGGCCATGGTTCACTGCAGATATTCGCCAGACAGAACGCGATGGGAGATGAAGCCTACTCGATCATAGATTTGCTCGATCTGGGCGACATTATCGGCGTAGATGGGACAGTGATTCGCACCCGCCGCGGAGAGATCAGCGTTGAGGCGACGAAAATCACCGTCCTCACAAAATCGATGCGTCCGTTGCCGGATAAGTGGGGTGGTCTCCAGGACCAGGAAGTTCGATTCCGCCAGCGTTATCTCGACCTGATCTCGAACGAAAAAGCGATGAAGAACGCGATTCTTCGTTCGAAAGTTGTTCAGTCGATGCGGGGTTTCATGCACGGTCTGGGGTTTATCGAGGTCGAAACTCCGATACTCGTGCCGGTGGCAGCCGGGGCTCAGGCGACTCCGTTTGAGACGCACCATAACCAGCTGAACCGGGATCTTTACCTGAGAATCGCAACTGAACTCTATTTGAAGAAGTTGATCGTCGGCGGCATCGAGCGTGTCTTTGAAATTGGCCGATTGTTCCGCAACGAAGGCCTGGACCACGATCACAACCCTGAATTTACGACCATCGAAAGCTACCAGGCCTACGCCGACTACAGCGACGTGATGGAGATGGTCGAGAACATGGTCTCGCATATTGCACTGGAAACGACCGGATCGATGATACTGCCTGCCATAGAAGGTCGCAGACCCGAAATCGATCTCACGCCGCCTTGGACCCGACTGGACTTGAGAGCAGAAATAAAAAAACGCACAGGAATCGATTTCGTCGAGACCTCGGATGTTGAGTCGCTTTCGCAGGCGATGCAGGAGCGCGGAATCTACGTTGAGCAAGGCTCGGCCTGGGGTCGGTTGCTCGACAAGGTGATTTCAACCGAAGTTGAGCCACATCTTGTTCAACCGCATTTCCTGATCGACTACCCGATAGCGATGTCGCCGCTCGCCAAACAGAAGCCGGGTGCAGCCGGGATCGTCGAACGTTTCGAGGGTTTCGTGGTGGGGTCCGAGCTTTGTAACGCATTCTCGGAATTAAACGACCCGGTGGATCAGCGTGAGCGCTTCGAGCAGCAGGAGCGCATGCGTGACGAGTTCGACGATAGCGAGACTGACCGGCTGGACGAGGACTTTCTCGTTGCCATCGAGCACGGCATGCCGCCAACGGGAGGTGTAGGTTTGGGGGTCGACCGGTTGACGATGTTGTTGGCCGGGGAAGAATCGATCCGCGAAATCCTGCTATTCCCAGCGATGCGCAACGTCTGATCTAATTGGTTTCCCTCGCATATTTTTAGAACATCGTGCCGCTGGCCCTGCGCGAATAAAAAACCGTTGGTTCGAGAAATTGATACATGCTTTCACTGGAACAGATAGTCCGAGATCCCGATAAGTTTCGAGCCGCACTGGTCCGCCGCGGAGAGAATCCGCCGATCGACAGGATTCTCGAACTGGATTCAAGTAGAAAAGCGTTGATCCAGCAGCGAGATGTCGACCGTGCCGAGCGCAATACAGTGAGCCGTGCGATTGGCGAAGAAAAGCGCAAACCCACCCCCGACGAAATTGTCGAAATGCGCGAAACGGGTGACCGCATCAAGGCCGTCGAATCGGACCTTGAAGGGGTGCAGGCCGAGCTCGACGCGATAGTGCTTCCACTGCCGAACACACCCCTCGCCGATGTTCCCGATGGGTTGGATGCAAAGTCCAACGTGATCGTGCGTACTTCGGATGGCGCGACTGACCGGTATGGAAGTGCGCACTGGGACATCGGACCTGCACTGGGAATCCTCGACCTGGAAGCAGGGGCGAGCATTTCGGGCGCACGCTTTTACGTGATGAAAGGGAAGGGTGCCAGGCTCCAGCGAGCACTGGCGGCGTGGATGCTCGATGTACACACCGAGGAGCATGGCTATACCGAGATCGACCCTCCGTTACTGGTACGTCCTGAAACTATGCAGGGGTCGGGCAACCTGCCGAAGTTTGCCGACAACCTCTACCACGACGATGAGACGAATCTCTGGTTGATCCCAACTGCCGAGGTTGCATTGAACGCACTGCACCAGGGCCAGATCATCGATCCGGGGGTGCTGCCGTTAAAGTACGTAGCACAGACGCCCAGCTTCCGGAAAGAGCATGCTGCTGCCGGCCGTGACGTACGGGGAATCAAACGAGTCCATCAGTTTGAGAAAGTCGAGATGTTCCGGTTCGTTGAGCCGGAGACCTCCGATGCGGTACTCGAAGAGATGGTCGGCGAGGCTGAGACGCTCTGCAAAAGGTTGGGTCTGACGTACCGCGTGTTGAAGCTGTGCGCCGGTGATATCGGATTCCAGTCGGCAAAGACCTACGACATCGAGGTCTGGTCGCCGGGGTCTGCCGAGTGGCTCGAGGTCAGCTCAATTTCCACCTGTACAGATTTCCAGGCCAGGCGAAACAACACCCGCTATCGTCCCGAAGCCGGAGTTTCGACGCGTTTGCCTCATACGCTCAACGGATCAGGTCTGGCATTGCCCCGGATGTGGATCGCCGTGATCGAAAACGGCTTGCAGGAAGATGGCTCGATCGTAGTTCCTGAAGTGCTGGTTCCGTACACCGGCTGGGCACGCATCGAGACTCTCTAGAGTGCCGTACGCACGCTGACGGGAGGCTCTGCAGTTTTTTCGCTGGGCTTCTCGGGTATTGCCCGTGGAATCGCGAGGTCACGGCAGGGCATTATCCTGGCAAGGGAGTCGTCGGCCGGCGTGGGGGCCGACCGCGAATGGAAACAATTGTCACGCCGCACACTGCCTGCAACGACCCACTTACCCAGCCGGCCCCGTATATGTTCCGTTGTCGGTTGACCGCCGGTACTGGACCGGCCATTCGGAGTTGCCGTCGAGCTGCGCTTCCGCGTAGAGGGGCCAGTAGGGATTTCGCAACAACTCCCGCCCGATGAATATAGCGTCGGCCTCGCCGTTTTCGAGTACCGCTTCTGCGTGAACCGCCGTCGTTATGAGTCCGACAGCGCCGGTCAGGACACCGGTCTGTTCCCTGATTTCGGCAGAGAACGGCACCTGGTATCCGGGCCCCAACGGCATGACCTGTTGAGGTGAATTGCCGCCGGACGAACAATCGACCAGATCAACGCCTGCGTTTTTCATCCACTTCGCGAGTTGCACCGACTGTTCCAGGTCCCAGCCGCCGTCCACATATTCCGTGGTCGAGATTCGGGCGAACAGTGGGACCTCTTCGGGAATGGCATCACGGACCGCGGCTATAGTATCCAGTGCGAATTTTGATCGGTTTTCGAGTGAGCCTCCGTACTCGTCTTCGCGGCGGTTCGACAGCGGCGACAGGAATTCGCATGCCAGGTAACCGTGCGCAAAATGCAATTCGATTACGCGGTAACCAGCGTCTACAGAGCGTGTAGCAGCGTCGGCGAAAGCCCGTGTAATGTCGGCAATTTGTCGATGTGACAATTCCTCAGGCAAGCCTGATTTCTCGTCGTACGGCAGTGGGCTTGGTGCGACCACAGGCCATCCTTCGCCGTCGTCTCCAAGATAGCCGGTGCCGATCCAGGGCGCCGCGTGGGCGGCCTTGCGACCCGCGTGCGCGAGCTGGATCGCCGGTACCGACCCCTGGCTGGATATGAACTCGGTAATTGGACGGATCGCATCGACATGTGCATCGGACCAAATTCCCTGGTCCCACTGGGAGATTCTGCCCTCCGGTCGAACTGCCGTCGCTTCGGCCATCACCAGCCCGGCACCACCAGAGGCCCGGGTTCCGAGATGAACCATGTGCCAACTTGTGGCCAGACCGTCCGTTTTGCTTGAGTACTGGCACATTGGCGAGACGAATACTCGGTTCGGCATTGTTTCGCCACGGATCTTGAGGGAGGTGAATAGCTTGCTGATTTCAATTTCTCCGTGCTGTATTGGTGATGTAGGTCCGCGGTTTACCATGTGGTGCGCTGTTTTGCTCGCAGTTTCCGGGCCGCCTGCCGAAGAACCACGCACGGTGTTATGGATTAATGCCGAGAGTGTATTCCGTTGATGTTGTCGTGTGGCGTGTGACGGCGCTGACCACAACGATTACCAGATCACCCCCACCAATTTCGTCGAGAACCAGGACGCCGCTTGCCGAGGCATCGACCGGGAGTTCGTAAACGACCGGATCGCCGAGGGACTTCTCGTGGATAACCTGGACCATGTACTGGGTCGGTACGGTTTCGGCGACCAGTGCGAATCCGTTCGTTATCCAGTCGCCGTTATCAGACGTGTCGTCTGACCAGTTTATTTCAGGTATTTCAAAGTCGTCGAAGCAGGCACCCCTGGAAAAGACTGCATCGTCGGTAATGTATTCAAATCGCAATAAGATCCTTTGACCCGAGTAGTTCGAGAGATCAACCGAATCCTGTACCCATCCGGGGCTTTTCCCCGTAAGACCAGCCCCATATGCGTTGCCGTTAGGGTCCGACGTTGTTGCCCGAACGGTGTCCAGGATGTCCCAAGTCAACCCGGCGTCAGCCGAGACCATCACGTACGCGTAGTCCCAGAACTCTTCGATTTCGTAGATTGTCCAGTAGCGTAGCGTGGCGTTTTCGACCTCCGTGAGATCGACCGACCTCGTCAGTGTCGAATCGATGGAATCGCCATGGCTAGACCACCAGCACGACTCCCCGGAATGTGGCGGGGCACTGAGCAGCGACGTTCCCGGCTCGCCCTGGAATTCGATCGACATTCGGCCAGAACCGGTCGACGTGACGTAGTAGTCGGCTGCATAGCCCTTCACCGTACCTGAGACCCTGTCGGGTGCCCTTTTGTATATGTTTCGGACAGGAGTCGTCATGCGATCCCTGTAAGAGTACGGACCTTCATCTGCAGTCAAGTAGTTAGCGATGATCCAGTCGCGATAGACGTCGTTTGCCGTCACGTCGAAACCCTGTTCGCGCAGGGCACTGCCGATGGAGGCTATTCCGTCTTCCTGGTTTCTTGCGACTGCTGCCAGCATTTCGTTTCCGCCGTAGTGGGTGGCAAGAAAATCAAAGAACAAGTTTGCCGCGCCGTAGTTTGCGGTCGACGTTGTGATTTCCTGAGCCCAGGCGGTCAGCGACGTCGATGGTGCTCGAACGAATGCAGAAACGGCTGTTCGGGCGAATCCGGCTATTTCGGCGGCAACTTCCGATAGACCCTCGTTCACCCACGAATCTTCACTTGAGTCGGTCGCAAAATGAGTGGCGTGCTGCAACTCGTGGGCGATCACACTCAGGTACTCCGAGGAAGTCAGATCGATACGATTGGCCGACATGTAGAGTGCTTCCCGTTGATTGGAGAACGGCAATATCTGTCGTGCGTATGAATCGGCCGATGAAAAGTAACCTGCCACGCCTGAACGCAGAACGCTGTGGAAGACGACTATCCGATCATCCCCGTCGATGCCGGGTGCAAGTGGAGTGCCGAATACACCGGTTACAGCAGGCCACACGATGGTTTCGAAATCTTCGGCAGCTTGCTGAATATCGGCATGGTCAGGGACATAGGCGTTTTCGAAAACCCAGTACGCATGCTCTGACACATAGGCGACCTGGCCGCTAACCAGGACACTTCCGTTGTCCCGAGACACCCAGAAATCGACCTTCTGTCCGACGACAAGCGGCTCGGAGGCGGTTATCGGCGGGGGTTCCACGTAGCCTTTGACGAGCCGTCGGCCCAGATCCTGCAGATCGCGATCTGGTGGAACAGGGATATCGGGTTCCCTGGGGATTGGTACAAATTCAGGTTCTGGCGTCGGCGTGTGGTTGATCGCGGACGAGGAGCCGCTCGAAGTTCCTGGAGTTGAGGTTGAAACAGGTGTCGCAGTTGCTTTTGGGCTCGCTGGAACTGGAATTGCCGTAGAAGTTGGCGTGGCAACCGGGCCCGGATCCGTGGTCGGAGGTGCTGTGGTCGGCTCGGGCGTTTTGCCGGGGCTGATAATGGTCGCCTGCGGCTCAATCGTGGCTGTTGCTGTATCTGAAAGAGGAGTTGCGCTCGCGACCTCAGCAGGGGTAACGGCTGGCGACACCGTTTCGTTCTGGCAGGCACTCACCACGAAGACGGCTGCAACGATCACGGCCGACAGAATTGCTATCCGGCCAGAGTCAAACGCGATGAACGGAAATTTCAACTAGTCATCGCCATTTTTCTTGCCGTTGTCAATTCCGTTGCTGTTGAAACGATTCATTGCGTTGTCGATGTCGCCGCTCACAATCACGGTAACTGCGTCGGCCGCGCGCTCGGATGCCAGTTTTACCCTGTCACGGGTTTCCGGATCAAACGTGCCAAGCACATGCTCGACCTGTTCTTCAGACGTATCAGGAGTACCAACACCAATCCGAATACGCGGGAACTCATCAGTCCCAAGCGATTCAATGATGGATTTGAGTCCGTTGTGACCACCCGGGCCACCCTTTTTTCGTATACGCACGGATCCGGGTGGCAGGTTTATGTCGTCGGTAACGATCAGTATCCGTTCGGGTCCAGATTTGAATCGGTTTGTGAGGTAGTGAAGGGCTTGCCCCGAGCGATTCATGAACGTCCGAGGGTAGGCGAGTACTGCTTGATTTCCGCCCAGTTCGACCTCGGCGAAACGAACTTCTTTGCGTTTGCGATTCAGTTCGGCGTTTGTGCGTCGGACGAGTTCATCGACACACCACCAGCCCACGTTGTGCCGGGTGTTACGGTACTCGGCTCCGGGATTGCCGAGGCCAACGACAATCCAGGGCGGCACGTTAGAGCCACCACCGCTTCCGCCTGGAAATAATCTGTCTAGGAGTGAGGAGATGTCCAATCGCCGGGACTTTCGCTCGCATTGCCAAAAAGTTCGTTCAGAAAGGATATGACCTTATCGTCAAGAACGTTTGCGAGATCAGACAGATCTCCAGCGGAATTAAGCCGGAACAGCTTTTGAAGGTTGTCAGAGCTACCGGAATTCAACACCAGTTGCGAGACAATTACGGATAGACGATTTTTGTAGTGGTTGAAAATTTGACGCACCCGAGTTGATAGCTCCTCAATGTCCTCGTGTGCCTCAACCTGACCGAGCCGGTGTCGGCATTCAACGCACACGGGTTCCAGCGTCAGTGGAATGTCAGATCTATCGCTTTCACATAGCCGGAACGGTGCCCGTGCCTGACTCCACACCAGGGCGAGCTCAACCTCGGAGACCGGCTGGCTGCTGATCGACCCATGGTCCCGTGACCCACCGCCTACGGTTTCCACGCTTTCAGAAGGTGTGTCACCCAGTGCATGGATTTTTCTCAGTAGCGAGATCTGGGTGACCAGGGCATCGGTCTGAATGATTTGGGCCTGGAGCTTTCGATCCCGGGCCTGCCTTTGAGAGTGGTCCTCGAGATAGGCTCTTCTGTACTCAAGACGCCAGCGCTCATATTCGTCACGCAGGGCCAACCAGACTTGAGGGCTTTCAATCAGCGTTTCGACAACGAGTCGCGACCTGATGACCCTCCGTTCGACCGCGAGCGCATGGTCGACTCGGCCAAAGTCAGTCTGGTCCAGGTAGTAAATTGCTCGCTCGATGCCGGGCGCGTACTCGATCGCAAGCCACTGTCGCTCCACGCTGTGGAGGGCGGCCCGGAGTGTCCCGACTGTTCCGAAATTCTGCCTGGCCAGCGTCACGTACGGTTGCCACGAGTTGGCACCGAGAACATTCATAAGTCGTGTTGCGTTTTGCGTGAGTGGACGCTCGGTCGCACCGGCAGCGATTTCAAGTTGCAGCATTACCGGTGATGTCCTGTACATTCGCTCCCGTGCAGACTGCAACTGAAGATCGAATTCGTCTATGTCGCTCTGTCGCCCGCTGCCATGTGCGATGAAGCTTGCCTCGGGAACAATCAGCTTCAGGTAAGGGAGTACCGCATCCCAGGCGTTCGATTTACTTGCGGAAAGTTTGACCACTCGAGCAATCATGTTCGGGTCGAACTTGTACTCGGAAACCGTATCGCCGGACAGATAGCTACGGGCCGTGCTGTCAGTCCCGATCTCAAGTTCGGATTCGTGTTCAAACAGATGGCCAATGAGCCACAGCGAGGCTATCGCTGGTGGAAATCCGAGTTTGTGGACTAACAGATGGACCAGCGAGGGCCCACCGACCGCATCGTCTCCGATTCCGAACAGCTGTGAGATCTGCTCCACCGGGGTTGTATCGCCCAGGTCAATGCCGGAGATACGGCGCAACCTGTCACTGGCCGAAGCTAACCGGCCAGCCTGGAAATCCTCAAATACTTGTTCTGCGGAAATGGCGACCCCGGTAGTCGCACCCGCAGGGATGGCATCCAAACGTACGGTCCACCGCGTCATGACCCGGGCCACAGATTCGACCCATGATTCGGGATCGTCGAGCAGGAACAGTTCTGCAGCTTGAATCTCCTGTCCTGCTTTTCGATCTGAAGTAACCACCACACCCGACCGCCACCTTTCATGCAGATCGGAGGCTAACGATGCGTTTACCTGTGATTCATATCTGGTCAAGACAGACGCAAGTCGGCTCAATCCGGGATCGCCAGAGCCCAGGTAGTTCTGGCGCACCTCTCGCAATGCAAGCAGCTCGGTCTCTCCCGCACGTTCGGTAGGCGCCCGTCCGCCGGAAGTCCCCCGACCTGGCCCGCTGACGGCGTAACCAGCTCGTGTTTCACCGATTCGGCGTGGGGCCTGGCCCGTTCGGCCGACGCCGGGCCGATAGCGGCAACGCAAATTCGAGGGTCATCAATCTCTCCCGACTCAGGCGCCTCGCCGGAATTCAGGAGAACGAGTCGAAACATCGAAACCCCCGAGAGTGGCTGTCCGAAATTCGCCTGCCACTGCCGTGCGACGATCACTTCGCCGGGGTACTGATAGCGGCCGAGCGTCACGTTTACGGGCTGGGGGAGCCCGCTCTGTTCGGGCGCGAACGAGAATGGCATGCATGCGTCGTTCCCGACGATGCCAGCGAGGTTAGTGGAAGTGACAAACGCGATATCTCCGGCATGATTTATTCGCCGGGCGATTACGATCCTGGTGCAGAAGGCACAATACCCCGATCCATGAATGCGATGAACTCCTCCTCGTTTATCACGCGGACGTTGAGTCGCACCGCCTTTTCAAGTTTCGAGCCAGCCTCCGCACCGGCCACCAGGTAATCTGTCTTGCCAGTTACCGTTCCGGTGGCTTTGCCGCCCAGCGCTTTGATTCGACTCTGCGCTTCGGAGCGTGACATAGTTTCCAGCCGACCTGTAACTACGAATGTCATACCGTTGGCCGGATGGTCGGCAGACGGCTCTGGCGTGTCGTCGATCGGATTGACGCCGAGTGCGATCAGGTCGTCAATCAGCCGTTGGTTCTGCTCAACAGCGAAATAGTCGACAAGCGTGGTGGCGACGACAGAACCAATTCCGTCGATTGCCAGAAGCTCGTCTTCCGTTGCTACTTTGAGGGCAGCCAGGCCTCGGAACCGGCGCGACAGCCATTCTGCGCTCTCGGATCCGATCCTGGAGATTCCAAGTGCATAGAGCAGACGCGAAAGCGGCTGCGATCGAGAGTTCTCAATCGCGTTGAGAAGATTTTTGACGCGGGTCTCTCCCATTTTTTCGAGTTCGAGAAGATCTCCCCTCCGTTCAGCCAGTCGATATATGTCAGCGATGCTCTTGACGAAACCCAGCCTCGGCAGATCCTGCGCAACTCGCTCGCCCAATCCCTCGATATCCATCGCGCCCCGTGATGCAAAATGCTCCAGAAGTCGTTCGAACTGGGCAGGGCACGTACCGTTCACACAGCGTGTTACAGCCTCGTCCCCGGTTTGGACCGTCTCGGTTCCACAGGACGGACACCTACCGGGAAATACAAAGGAGATCGAATCGGCTGACCGCTTGTTGTTCGGTGAAAGGCCGACGACCTGCGGAATGACATCGCCCGCCCGCTGCACGATGACCCGGTCACCTTCACGGAAATCTTTACGGACGATCTCGTCTCTGTTGTGGAGCGTGGCGCGCCCGATTTTTACCCCGCCGACCATCACTGGATCGAGTTCTGCCCACGGTGTGAGCGCACCGGTACGGCCGACGTTTACGTGAATCGCCTTCAGCGTCGTTTCTACTCTTTCAGCCGGGAACTTGTAGGCGATAGCCCATCGCGGGTCGCGCCCCACATACCCGAGTCGGCTCTGCAACGCGAGGGAATCGATCTTGATCACTACCCCGTCAATGCCGTAGTCAAGCGATTCACGGACTTCTCCGGCGTCTGAGATTGCCGCCATCACCTCTTCGATACTGTTCGCCCTGCGCGTCCATGGGTTTACACGCCCACCCCAGTTTCTGACCGCCTGAAGCAACTCCCAGTGGGTAGATGGCTGCCTGGCACCCTCGATGTAACCGAGAGCGTAGAAGAACATGTCGAGCGGGCGTTTTGCGGTTTCGCCAGAATCCAGCTGGCGAAGTGATCCCGATGCCGAATTGCGCGGATTTACGTATGCGGGGAGTCCAGCCTTCTCGCGCTCAGCGTTCAGTGCGGCGAACTTCGAGTTTGGGAAAAACACCTCGCCCCTCAGTTCGATTACCGGCGGCGGGTCGTTTTCCAGAGCGAGTGGAACGCTCCGGATAGTACGCACGTTTGCGGTGACATCCTCACCACGTTCGCCGTCACCTCGTGTGGCAGCTCGCTCCATGACGCCATCGCGATACGTGATTGCCAGGGCAAGTCCGTCGATTTTCAGTTCGCATACCATCGGCGTGCTTTCGAGTTCAAGGTAGTCGAGTGCGCGCTGATACCAGGCGCTCAGTCCTTCCTCATCGAATACGTTGCCAAGGCTGAGCATGGGCACCCGATGTACTACTTCGTCGAATCCCGGAGAAGGCGGCGCGCCGACTCGCTGGGTAGGCGAATCCGGGGTTTTCAACTCGGGATATGTCTGTTCAAGCGCCAGCAACTCCCGCATTTTTGCATCCCACTCGGCATCGTCGAGCTCCGGAGCGTTCTCGACGTAGTACAACCTGTTGGCCAGGTTGATCTCTGCGCGCAGCTGACCGGCTCTGGAACCTGCTTCGTCTCGCGCTAGTACAGATTGATCAGATTTGGCGGAGTTCATTTCGGGCGGCATTTGAGGAGGGATTCCCCTGTCGGGTGACAGCCAGCTCATGTGTGAGTTGCACGACGAAAATCGATCTTGAAAAGCGGTAGACCGAGTATAGCAACGTCGACTAACGGAATATGAATGTTGTGGAAATATCGGCAGAATGCTCGTACTGCGTTGCCGGAAGATCGATCCCGGCCGGACTATACTCGTTTCTCTGGCTTGCGACCGTAATTGGGTCGAAAAAACTAAAATGCCTGTGAGTCCAAAACCAACATGGCCGAAATTCAGCCCTTCAGGGCGGTGCGATATAACCCGGACGTAGCAGGCGACGTGAGCCTTCACATTTGCCCGCCGTTCGACGTGATCACTCCCCAGCTGCAGCAGGAGTTGTACGACCGTTCGCCATACAACATCGTTCGACTGGAGCTGGCGCGCCGTGGACTGGCTGAGGATCCATACGAACAGGCGGCCGTCACTCGCCAGCAATGGACAGAATCGGGCGCTCTAAAGCATGAGGTGGAGCCGTCGATCTACGTGACAGAAGAGGAGTTCGAGTACCGAGGTCAGAGATTGTTCAGGCGCGGGTTCGTAGCGGCCGTCCGGCTTGAGGACTATGACCGGGAAGTGGTGCTGCCCCACGAGGGCACCCGTGCAGAGTGGGTCGCCGACCGTGTGAAGTTGATGCGGGCGGCCCAGTCGAACTACAGCCCGTTGCTGGTTATCTATCGAGACGATCTGCGTTCCACGGTTGGCAATCTGATCCGGGCAGTCGCCGGAGGTCCACCGACCGCGGTGTTCACGCCGCCCGACATGCCACAACTCAAACTGTGGCGCGTTTCTGATCCCGGGACAATCGTGGTTTTGCAGCAGGCACTCGCCGAATCGGAGATATTCATTGCCGACGGTCATCACCGCTACGAAGCAGCCCTCCGCTATCGCAGCGGAGTACGCGCCGAACGGGAGGTCGGGCACGGCGAATCGATCAACTTTCGGATGATGCTCATGGTTTCATTCGATGAACCGGGTTTGATCACCCGCGGATACCACAGAGTCGTGGAGTCGGCGACTGAGGGCGAGGTTGCGGCGTTGATCGAATCGATCGACCGACATTGCGATCTTGAAGAATGGAACCCGCCACAGGGTCGATCCGTGACCGAGCAGATCGAAGAATTTTCTGTTGCACTTGGGGAGAGGCAGGGCAATGAGGTTGTGTTTGGCCTGTACGCCCGAGAAAAAGGCATATTTCACATCGCAAGAATGAAGTCACCGCCCGCGACCAACAGTGCCCTTGAGAACTCGGAATACTCGCGACTGCACTCGCTGATCATCCGGCCGGTTATTTCGGCGGAGAGGGAAGAACAGGTAATCAGTCCACACCACGATGCCGGGTTGATCGCCAGACAGATCGACAGTGGGCAGGCACGGTTTGCCTTCATCATGCGACCTGTCCCGCTGAGTGAGTTCGTTGCGATAGTTACCCGCGGCTGGCGTCTGCCGCCAAAGGCGACAAACTTCTTTCCGAAGCCACCCGCCGGGGTTGTGATCCAGCAGTTTGGCGACAGGCTTTAAAGGCGCATTCCCGTCTCTCGAACGTGGTTGTTCAACATTTGTCAGGCAGCCCCTGCCCTGAGGGATTCCTCGATGACATGGAGCACTTCGTCGGCAGCAGGGCGATCTCCGGGCTCGGATGCAACGAGACTCGCGATAAGCGTCCCGTGCGCGTCGAAAACGAAGCTTGCAGGACCGCCGCCCCCGGTTCCGAAGAGATCGAACACCTGCCAGTTGGTCGCGACTACACCAAGTGGATCTGCAATGAGTGGGAATCTCAGTCCTAGCTCATCTCTCAGTCGAAGTACATCCGTTGGTAGGTCCGAGACCACCAGAACAATTCTGGCGCCCAGTTCCTCGAACCGGTCGTATTTGGCTTGCAGTTTGCTGACCTGGTCGCGATCAAGCACATCGTCGACGCCCGGTGTAAAGAGCACGTAGAGAGGAGCTGTTCCAATGAGATCTTCCAGGTGGACGGTCTTCCCGTCGATTGTTTCCACAGAAAATACCGGCAGTCTCTGGATTGCGGAACTTTCCAGAGTAGCGGTCGAAGTCGTCGTGGGACTTGCCGTCGCAGAAACCATTGTCGGCTGAGGATTATCCACCCCGGAACACGCCGCGATAAATACGAACAATGCCGCCACAATCGCTGAATACCCGGCTCTGATCGCACTCGTCATCTGGAAGATCCCATGCAACCGGGGGAATTCACTTTCGGGTTATTTCTGAATTTTCCGGCCGCTAGCCTTCAGTTCAGCAGGTTTACCTTGTCGATCACTTCTTCAGCGTATACCTGGTGAGTGTAGTTGGAGCCAATGCTCTTCCAGGCGATTTCACCCTGTTTATCAATGAGGAACACCGACGCTGAAGCAAGTCCGTCGCCGAACAAGTTGAACACCCCGTACTCCCTTGGAACGGTAGGGTCGAGCGCCGTAAACAGGACCGGAAAATCGAACTCTTCGCTCGCCGCCAGCGCAGCTGGCCCCTGCAGGTTGTCGGTGCTGATCGCGAGTATCTGTACACCCGCCGCATCGAGCTCCGCTTTCGAATTGTGCAGCTTCCCGAGCTGCCGTTTGCAAAATGTTCACCAGTAAGCACGGTAAAAGACGACAAGCACCGGTTGTTCACCACGGAACTGGGACAGGGTGTATTCCGGTCCCTGCACGGAAGGGAGCGTGAAATCGGGTGCCAGCATGGCTGCCGGACCCGGAGTATTGACCGGCACGGGATCGGTTGGTTGGGAGGTCGGCCCAGCCGTCGACGTAGAAGTTGGGACACCAACCGTCGGCAAGGTCTCGCCTACCTCGGCGCTGGGCCCAGGGGTTGACGTAGAAGCTGAGACGCCAGCGTTCGACGAGGTTTCGCCGATCTTATCGCCGGACCCAGGTGTTGACGTAGAAGCTGGAACGCCAACGTTCGACGAAGTTTCGCCGATCTCATCGCCGGGCCGAGATGTTGACGTAGAAGCTGGAGCGCCGACCTTCGACAGGGACTGCTCCGCTGCCGGTGAGGGTGCTGCTGTCTGCGGTCTTTCAACCGGGTCAGACGATGCCTCGCCGCAACCCAGAACCAGAACGAACGACGACGCGACCAGAGATGTCACAACTACTACTCGGATCCCCCATCGCATGTCCGCACCCACCTGCCAATCCTGGTTTCTTCGTTAGATTTTCCTGCACCGGTGATATGCGCCTGGCCCAGGTGAAATCGAGACCAATGCGTGATTCTTCACGAAATGATCTACGAACTCATACTCCTCAGGGTTTCTTCGGCGGCTTTGAGTGCCTCGTCAATATGGGCCTTCTCGACCCAACCCATATGACCGACCCTGAAAATCTTGCCCGTGAGTGACTTCTGACCACCGCCAAGGATCACGTTGTAGTTCCTGGTTACCAGGGCCAGGAAGGCCTTGCCGTCGATCCCTTCGGGGAGTCGGATAGCTGTAACCGTGTTTGATGCAAACCGTGGGTCCGGAAGCAACTCGAGGCCAAGCGCCTTCGCCCCGTCGCGGGTGTGTTGCGCGATCTCGTGATGACGAGCGAATACGTTTTCGATACCTTCATCGACCATGGATTGCAGCGCCACATCGAGCGTGAACATCGCCGGCAGACACGGGGTGAACGGCGGCTGCCCGATTTTCAGGTAGTCCTCGTACTGCTGGATATCGAAATAGTATTTCGGGGTAGTAGAGTGGGCGTGTGCCTCCCATGCCTTCTTCGAGAATGTGACCATCGAAATTCCGGGTGGTGAAATCCAGCTCTTCTGTGATGCCGTGGCCACAACGTCAATGCCCCAGGCGTCGACCGCGATGGGAACCCCACCAGCGCTCGAAACGGCGTCGACGAGGATCAACGCATCCGATTCTTCGTGGATGATCCTGCACAGGTCCTCAAGCGGGTTTGATACGCCAGTCGAGCTTTCGTTATGGGTGAAAATTACCGCTTTGAGGTCGGAAATCCCTCGAATCGTTTTGCGTACCATGTCCAGATCAGCTGCCTGCCCGAGATCGAACACGAGCCTGGTCACGTCGGCGCCGTAAGCTTCGGCGATTTCGGCGAATCGCTCGCCGAAGGCACCGACGATTATCGAGAGTACTCTGTCGCCGGCAGAGATCGTATTTGTGACGGCTGTTTCCATCGCGCCGGTGCCAGACGAGGTGATGAAGTACACGTCGTTGGCGGTCATGAACACGGTCTTCAGGTTTGCCGTCATCCGATCAAGCATGTCGGCGTACTGGGGCCCACGGTGGTTGATCATCTGCGATCCGGCTATTTTCAGCACATCGTCGGGCAGGGGTACTGGACCCGGGATGCGGAGGTTCGGTTGACTCTGGCTGCTCAACGGAGCACTTCTTTCGGTTGACGAATCGCAGGCGCGATCCTGAGATCGAACTGTAGTTTGTGGTCATTTTCACGAGCGACCAAAGAAGATTCTAACTCCCGCTTCGAAGAACGGCGAAACATCGATGTGAGGGACGCGGAGTGTAATGAGTCGACGGAGTAACTGACGACGCTCTCGTGACGGTTACCAGCGGGCTGTTTCACGTTGATTCCCATCAGGGGCACAGGCGGCCGGGGCGGTGGCTGACGTGCGCCTTAGGGATCTGTGAAAGAGAAGCTTTCTGGAAGTGAACGCCTGCCGAACTCATCTCAAAATACTCATGCCCAGATCGACGGGGCAGGGATAGAATCCCGGCCGCATGTTGGTGAGTGATGCGATTCAGCAAACAGTTTTTCGAGGTGGTTAGAGACCGATGCTCAAACATTTTCTGGTCCCGGAAAAGGATCGAGTCCTCGTTTCCGAAGAGAAAGCACGTGCCGGGACCCAGGCGGTTTTCGAAAAGATGGGCTTGCCTGCGGACGAAGCGGCGTCGTGTGCAGACGTGCTGATAACGAGCGATCTACGTGGCTGTGAAAGTCACGGAATCTCGAACATGTTGCGCGCCTACATCAACAGCTATGGCAAGGCCGACTACAACCCCCGTCCCGAGGTGAAAACGGTCAGAGAGTCATCGGTAACGGCCACCTGGGATGGCGACAGGGGACTCGGTCTCCATCTCGGCCCACGGGCAATGGAACTGGCGATCGAAAAAGCCCGTGAGCATGGAATGGGTGCGGTAGCGGCAAAAAACACCGCACACTTCGGGATGCTCGCTTACTACGTCCTCCAGGCCGTAGAGCAGGACATGATCGGCATGGCCATGGTTTCGGCGGGTGGCAGCGCTGCGTTGCCGACATTTGGGGCAGAACCCGCATTCGGGACGCAGCCGATCGCATGGGGGGCACCGGCCGCAAAAATGCCGCCATTCGTGTTCGACATTGCCACGACGCAGGTGGCAGCGAACAAGCTGAGCCTGACACGGCGGATCGGTTCGAAAATCGAACCGGGTTGGATCGCCAATCTTGACGGCTCGCCCATCATGGAAGCTGCCGAAGTGCCCGCGCAGGGTACCTATAAAATGCTGCCTTTCGGCGGTATTCGAGAGAACGGCGGGCACAAGGGATACGGGTTTGCCGCAATCGCCGACATCATGTCCGGAATACTCTCCGGCAACGGGCCGGGCTTTATCGCGGATCGCAGTTATTCGTTCTTCGTAATGGCGTTCAACATCGACTCGTTTCTGGATGTTGACGATTTCAAGGCGGACATGGACCGGCTGCTGGAAAAACTGGCCAACACAAAGCCGGCACCGGGTCACGATCGTGTCTTGTACGCGGGTCTCCCCGAGTATGAAGAAACCGAGATTCGCCGGAAAAACGGCATTCCTTATCACAGGGAAGTTGTCGAATGGTTCAACTCGATGAGTTCAGAACTGGGTCTCGGAATGTCGATGCCTTAGGCCTGGTTCATGAAAGCTTTTTGCCACGCTTGACCAGCGGGTGCAATTGCTGCGAGATCGTGTTCCAGCCGAGTAATTACAGCAAGACCACTATCGATCTAACCCAGAATTGAGGAAACGATTAACTCAGGAGGCCACGCCACTCAATCGCAGTCGTTTGTACCGCTTACCGAATAACAGCGTAGCCTGCATTTGCCGAAGACCTTCCGTTAGCATCACTGCGATATAACCGCCTCCTGCCGCCTGTCAATTCCAATGGCATCCAGCGCCATTTTCCGTCGACCACCATCCATGACGGCCACGTGGATGTTTGCAAATCTTTAGGTTCGTTGGGTGAAGTGAACACTACGATCGGCGAGACGCCGTGGTATTTTGATCCTACTTGGCCAAAAATAGTTCTGAGGCGTTCGGCCTTGGAGTTCATTTGGTTGTTCGACCATGCTGTGTCCAACTTCGCTTCGATCAATATCAATGTTGTGTTATCTGGAGTATCGAAACCAACGATTAGGTCAACATCTTCTTGATTGCCTTTGACTACGTCAGTGTTTTCCCAGGGAATCGCAGGGTTGAGCCCTAGTGCACTTACGTGAAGAGCGGCGGAAAGCCAGTCGAGGTGATAGTCCATCGCAACCCAAACTTCTGCGGGGATTTCTACGTTAGCAGCCCGCCCAAGCTTCAGGCGGAACTCTTCGCCAAGCCGGAAATCCTGATTCCCAAGTGCATCGGCGATCAGGAAGTAACGTTCTTTGCGGTTCAAAGCCTTGAGAGTGCCGATTAACTTTTTCATGCTTCACCTTCGGGATCAGATCACGCCTGAACCGCAAAAGCGCAGGACACAATCCGGTACATAAACTGTTAGAGACTTAGTCCCGCTGGGGTCGATTGATTCGCAGAATCACTGCGGACCGGTTGTCGGAATCTGTTGTAGAAAATTGACCGTTTGTATCAACGTATTCATCTAGCAGGGTGCTGAAAAATTCGCGATCTATGCTGGGG
>JAQBVG010000082.1 GCA_027623655.1 Chloroflexota bacterium | reverse complement strand
TGATACCCATAGCGAAACACCTCCATCTCTAAGGTGTTGCGACGACCGATTGAATTCACCCACCACAAAAAGGACGAGCGACCCGAGTGCGGATGTGGCGAAACCGACTATTCCGAACGCGAATAGCACACCGGGCGATCTTGCAAACGCCAGTCCTCTGGCTACTTGACCCCAGTTGGCATGGGTTTCCGTTTTTGGGAGCAGGTTGACGCCGATCCAGTACGCCAGGGCAGCGAAGAGCGCCCATCCGACCAGGCCCAGGACGATTCCGTAGAGGATTCCGATCGGGCCGGCAACTCCGAGACCACCAATACCCGACGCCACTGAAACGATGATGACGACGAGTACCGCCTGCCTGGTAGCCGTGGTGTCTTCTTCGACTTCCTCGTAGGTAGCCCGGTCTAATTTCGCAGCACCCAGCATACGCCTGAGCAGTTGTTCCATCGGAATGCACCGTTTCTCTTTAATTTTTTGACAGAGGTAATTGTGTGGATGCCAACCAGGTCGTCCCCGGAGCACAGCGGCGTCATCTTACGCCAGATTGCACTGAACAGACACCTGGAAGATCCGGCCCAGGCGATTAGTTCGTTGCACGGACACCGGAGTGCAGATGGCAGCGACGCACCACCCTTGAATTCGTAATAAGCACATTTCTGGCCCTGTCCTTTCGCCGTGACTGTCCGCACCGCGATCGACTTCGGATCGGGGCAGTTCCGCCAATGCAGGGCGCACACGGTAGCTGAATCGAGTCGCCACTGTCACCTGGAAACTCGGCTGATCGAACTCTGAGGTTTTTGCTGCGTATACCGACACCTAGACGTGTGTGGCGAACGCGTTCATCATTCTTAGATGCCTGAACTTGTACACAATATCGATCTATCGTCAATCCCTCACCGACTGGGTCAGTCAGTCGATCTAGAGACCAAACGACGGCGCGCCTGGGCCCGCATGTCCGATGAGGAGAAAGAATGGGTGCTGACGGCATGGGATTTGACCGGAATGATCCCCAGCGCGCCGGCGTTCAGAGAGATGGGCAATGCATCCGACAGGGTGCTTTACGTACTGGTCGGGACGGAGGAAAGCCTTACGCCGAACGAGCTGAGTTATCTGATGATCGCTCGCTGGTTCCGGAATATCGACCCTGCGACCGCCCGGGCAAAAATGGCTCAGCTGGTTAAGCAGGGATTCGCACGTTATACAGGTGTCGGCCGGACGATGGCCGTTGAGGCTGGCCTGGAAAAACTCGAACAAATGGCAGAGCCACCAGAACGGGACTGGCAGGACTCAAGGTCAACTGGCCCGAGCGAGCGGCGCGGTGGGTATGGTGACGATCGCCGGGAACGTCCTGATGATCGGCGACGTGAGCTACGGTCGCCTGGCCAGGGTGATTCGCGACGACGAGATCCGGAGCAACGGTCTCGCGACGATCATGGGGCACCACGTGGACCCAAGCGAGATGCCCGGGCCTCAGGCGAGACCCGCCAACCCTCGCGGTCGAGTTTCGGAGACTATGGCGCTCCCAGAGGACCTCGTAAAGGCGATCGCGACAGCAGGGATTCGCAGAGGCGCGACCACCGCTGAAATTTTGACTCATGCCACCGGTACCATCCGTGCTCCCACGACACATCGTCGCCTGGTTGCACGGTCAACAGGTTCCGAGTCATGCGATTTTTTCGTGCGCCGCGGATTATGGTCGAGCGTATTCCATCGAAGCTGGTGATCGACCGTTGACCGTATAGATGTTCCCGTCCTTCGATGACACGGCCGGGGCGTCACGGCCGTTCAACATCGGATCCCAGGCCGCCCATGCACCAAGACCGCTACCGGTAAGTTGGGCACGCTCAACGTAGTTTGTCGGACTGCCAGCGCCAAACGCGCCGGGATGGCCACCCATCGCGTACACGTAGCCATCATCGTTGACCGTCACACCGATTCCACGTCTTGGTGAACTGCTCAACGACCCGGCAGACGACCATACTCCAAGAGCTCCCCCCGCGAGAATCCTGGCGCGTTCGACGGTGTTGTAAAGCGTCCCATGACGACCGCCACCTATTGCATAGAGATAATAATCTGCGCCATCTGGGATTACCGCCAGCGCCGTGGTCGGGCGGGCGTTCAGCATGCTGGAGGTGTAGCTCCACGTGGACAACGTGCCACCGCCACCAATTGAGGCGTACTCAACACTTGACTGAAATCCGTTGTTCGACGAGGTGCCTCCGACAACGTACAGAGTGTTGCGATGGACGATCATATTGGCGTCGAATCGACCTGTGCCAATCCCCGATTCGTCCTGCCACTGGTTTGAGACGACCCAACCATCGGATCCGATTCTGCCGCTGCAAATAGTTCGCTGGCCGGAATCAAAACCGACGATACCGGTGCCAATGTAGATCGTGCCGGTCGCCTGATCGATCGCTGATGCGACTCCGTAATTCGTAGAGTTCATCGAAGAACACAGGGCCATCGAAACCATCGTCCAGTTCGTAACCTCACCACACACGATTTCGGCCCGCATCAACCGATCTCCGCCGGAGTTAGTTGGGACGACGTAGATGAAAGTTCGTCCGGATGATGGCACGGTGTAAATCAACGAACTCATCCACCCGAGGTCCAGGGGTGGTGCTGCCCCGACTGTCCAGGTGAAGGGGCGGAGGGGTGGGCACCCTCCCGTGATCGATGCGTAAGCAGGACGGGCCGAAGTACTAGACATCGACGGAGCCACGTACATTACCGCGGCCGCCGCCCCTGCCGCGGCGCCTTTTTTCAGGAAATCACGACGCGTCGTTGATGCAACACTAGCAACAGTGGCTCTGAAAGAGGGATTTTTGGAGATATCGGCCATATCTAACCTCATTTACCTGCATGTGGTACCAATAACATGCAAACGTAGGCGTGATAAGGCATAAATGGAATGAAAGTATTGTTAATATTTATGATGGTATTGACCGTGAATAACAGTCCATAACCACAGTTATGCGGAAATATGACTGAACCGTACAAATGAAAGTACGGTTCGCCGCATCAACGCGTTCCAGCGTTCATGGCTGATCAACTCCAGCGCGACTGACCTGCTGATTCGATCGGTGAACGCCAGGAATTCCTATCGAAAATCCTCGGCGTTGTCCTGAGGTGCGTATCCAATTACATTTTTCGCGTGATCGGTATCCCAGAACCGCCAGGTGTTGTCCGAAACACCGTAGAAAATTTCGAACCCCAGGGGTTGTGTCAGGCACTGGCTGACCAGCTGTGCCTGATCCCTGTGGCTGAGCCATGTCGCCAGAGAACGCACTGACCCGGCCGGGCTGTTTTGCGGATTTACCGTGCCGATCCGCAGGCATGCGACTTCCAGTCCGAAATGTTCGTGGTAGTAGCGGCCGGTCGCCTCGCCAAATGCTTTGCTGACTCCGTAATCAGAGTCGGGTCGAATGGGGACAAGGTTGTCGATTACTGGGAATTCGCCTGGGGCCAACCCCTCGTAATCACCGACTCGGATCCGACTGTACGGTTCGTCCATTTCGAAGTTGCCGACGGCATGATTTGAACTGGCGAATACGACCCGCTTCACGTTGTGCTGACGAGCGGCTTCATAAACATTGTGGGTAGTCGAAATATTGTTCTTCAGCACGTCGAGCCAGGGAGTCTCGACAGGAGCGTTAGCAGCCAGGTGAACCACGCCGTCAACGCCTTCGAATGCGGGTGCGATTGCCTCGTAGTCCGAGCCGTCGGCGATTACAGTCGGGACATCAGGCGCCCGGTCTGACCTGTATGCGTCAAGCCCTGAAAACTCGAACCTGCTGGAGAGCGAGTTGACTAACATCGAGCCGATCAATCCTGAAGTTCCGGTTACGAGCACTTTCATGTATTTGCCCTTTCGTTGAGCTGAATTCGATGCCCCGGATCATACTCGTTCGACGTCATAGACTGGTGAGCTAGACTCACCAATCACTCTCGTTGAGCTTCGCCAGAACACAGCAAACCCGACACATGACACGTTCAGCAAAATATGCCAGGAGCGCCGCGTGTCGGGACCGCAAGGTTGAACGGCGATTTCATGGGTTCATCACGGCTTTTAGCCTCTCATCACATCCGCGACATGTCGCGCGTGCCACCCTTTGCGAAGGGCGGTAACGCATAGAAGGACGCAGCCGGACCAGCCCCCGATGCGTCCCGGCGTTGCCGCCTTTTTTTTGCCGAGTTAAGCAGTGCCGTTTGCTGCTTGACGGTTGTGCTGCATGCGTCTAATGTATTAGAACAAATGTTCTAATACATAAAGAACAGCCTATATTTCAGATGGAAAGCGACGCTTATGAAAATGCAGACAAGGGTGGTTGGCCTGGATGATTCGGGGAGCGGTCCGATGGCTGCCGTGGCTGAGTCGGTTTCGCCATGCCCGCGTTGCTTGAACGAATCTCCGGTACGTTTAGACAAAGCTGATCCGCTGGCGAACACCTGTTTTCGGTGTCGACAGTGCGGTCATATTTTCAGCCCGCGCGATGACTCCAACGGTTAGTGTCCAGTGACCTATTCCAAGTATCCACGCGCAGTCCTGGCCATGCGGAGACGCCAGTACTCTCAAAATCGCTCAGGTCGGAGTGGGTCGCTGATCCGGTCGGTTTTATCACAGGTGACCTCGGCGCAAGACCCTGGGCGAAACAGATCGAAATAATTGAGGCAACGAGGGATCATCACCGAGTCGCCGTGCGGTCGTGCAACGGATCGGGCAAAACATATGTAGCGGCGCACATCGTGCTGTGGTGGTTGATGTGTCATACCGATGCAGTTGTTATCACGACGGCACCGACTGGACACCAGGTGCGGAACATTCTGTGGCGAGAGATCCGCAGGGCACACCACAAAAATGCGGATTTAATCGGTGGAAAACTGCTCAGGACGACGCTGGAACTGGGCGACAAGCATTTCGCACAGGGACTTTCGACCGACACTCCAGAACGGTTCCAGGGATTCCATGAAGGGCACATTCTTTTTGTAGTTGATGAAGCTTCTGGCGTGCGAGAAGGGATCTTCGAGGCGATAGAGGGATCGATGACCTCAGCCGATGCGAAGGTACTGCTGCTCGGCAACCCCACGTCGTTGAAAGGCACTTTTTACGAGGCGTTTCACAAACGGCGCGGGCTGTGGAAGACGATACATATTTCGGCTTTCGACACGCCCAATCTCCAGCAGAACAGCGTTGAAATTCCGTCACTTGTGACTCCGCAATGGGTTGCAGACGCGGAGACGAACTGGGGTAAGGAAAGTTATCTCTACCAGGTGCGGGTGCTTGGTGAATTTCCGACAGAATCGGAGGACACACTCATCCCGCTGAGGTTGATCGAGGCGGCCGTTCAGCGAAAGTTTGCGCTTCTTGACGATGATGACGGACAAGTCGAACTGGGAGTTGATGTTGCCCGGTTTGGTAGCGACAAAACGGCAATATGTGTGCGTCGGAACAATGTGGTCATTGCACTGGAAAGCTTCACTCACCAGGACACGATGAGCACTGCGGGTCGAGTGGCGCTGGCTGCGAAGACCCATTCTGCGAGCACGATCAGGATAGACGAAATCGGTATCGGCGCCGGGGTGGTTGATCGGTTGCGGGAGTTGAAGACACCGGGTGTTGAGGGTGTGAATGTCGCCAGACGCGCGGGCAATACCGAGCACTATTCGAATCTTCGGGCTGAGCTCTACGACGGTTTGAGGGAACGATTCCAGGAGGAACGAGTATCGATACCTGACGACTCGGAATTGATCAGCCAGCTCGCTTTTGTGCGCTATTCGTTCAGTAGCAGCGGGCAAATGAAGATCGAGTCCAAGGACGATTTGAGAGCGCGAGGGGACAGGAGTCCCGATCTGGCTGATGCAGTGATGTTGGCGTTCGCCAGGAAATCGGAGCGGAGCTTCAAGATGTGGTTTTGAGAACGGGTGAGATCAGCATGGACCAATCGACAACAAAACATTTTCTCAATGCGCTCGAGGGTTGTGTGCAGCTTTGCCGGAGCCAACTCCCCACCTTTCCGGCAAAAGGGCACCAGCGCTGATTTGATCTCTGGCAATACGGGGACCGCTACTGTCCGAACACATATGTAGAAGGATGAATCATGAAATTTGGCCTGGACAATATTCAAATGTTTGCATCTGGACTAAAAAACGTCGTTACCACGCGAATTCGCTCCGGTGGTGCTCACCGCAAAGCGAACCGGTCTACCCGCATAACTGTCGATCGATTCGACGCCACCGAGGGTATAGGCGGCGAATGGTCGTCTTCACGTTACGGGGACTACTACACAACTTCGGCTGCGGTGTACGCTGCCGTTCGCACAAGGGCCGACGCGGTCGGACGTCCGCCGCTACTGGTCGAAAAACTCCGCGAGGGTGGCGGGTCCGATATCAAGCCTGTGTGGCAACCGGTCGACCATTCTCATCCGCTGCAACGACTCATTGATAAACCGAACGATGCCTGGAGTCGGGTTGAACTAATACGGACGATCGAATCGAACTTGCTGCTATGGGGCAGTGCGTTTCTGGGTATCGAACGGGACGATACCGGGTTGCCAGGCGAACTCTGGCCCCTTCGGTCCGACCGAATGCGAGTTCTCCCGGACGCCCGGAAATACGTGAAAGGCTTCGTCTACGAATATGCAGGTGAACGGGTGGCCTATTTGCCGGAAGAGGTGGTCTGGTTCAAGTCGTTCAATCCACTGGAAGAGTTCGCGGGCCTGTCGTGTGTCGCCCCGGCCCGGCTTTCGATCGACATGGGATTTGAAGCACAGCGCTTCAACCGCAACTTTTTCGCCAACTCCGCAACCCCGGGCGATCTTGCAATCACGACGGACGAAACTCCGACCGACGATGAAGTTTCGGAGTTTTACAGTCGGTGGGATTCCCGTTTTAAAGGCTCCGGAAAGTCACATCGACCGATATTGCTGGGCAAGGGTATGGATGCGAAACGGCTGGGTCTGAGTCAACGTGACATGGACTTCGCAAAGGCGCTTGAATGGTCGGTGGAAGAGGTTTCGAGGGCGTTTGGGGTTTCGACGGTATTCCTCAGTGAACTCGAGAACGCGACTCTTTCGAATGTGCACACGTTTGAGCGATTTCTGTGGCGTAACACGGTGGTTCCTGAGCTGCGCCTGATCGAGGACTGTCTTACCAGGGGTCTCGTGACCGCACTCGGTTTTTCACAGCACGAATACCGTTTCAGATTCGACCTGTCTGCGATCGAGGCGCTGAACGACTCAGAAGACTCTGTTGTCGCCCGCGAAGTTAGCCTGGTCAACGCAGGTGTGATGACGCCGAACGAAGTACGGGTGAGGCACGGGTTGATACCCGAGGGGTGGGGTGCGTTGCCGCGGCAGGGCGCGCGGCAGGGCGCGTTGCATGGAGAGTTTGCCGGAGCGTGATGTTCGGCGGCACATGCCGGCGTGGCGTTTTCATCCCGACCGGACTTCTCCCTTCGATGAAGAAGGGATGTCGGTCACAAATCCGACTATTTTACACGTAACCGGGACAAGATTGGGCCAATCTCGACGGCCTCGCATTTAACCGTGGTCAGAATCAGCGAAATTTGCGGGTCATTTCGCTAGTCTAAATCGGTGCATTCTGAAGATTTTGTTAGAGATTTTGCCATCATCATGGTCGCGGCCGCTGCGGCCCTGATCCTGTTCCGGTTGATTCGGCAACCGCCTATCCTGGGTTACCTGCTCGCGGGGGTTCTCGTCGGGCCATTCGCCCTGCGAGGTCGATTCGTCCAGGACACCGAAACTGTATCGCTCGTCGCTGACGTGGGCCTCGTAGTCGTATTGTTTGCGATCGGCGTCGAATTTGGATGGGAGCGAATTCGCAAAGTCGGGCTCCGTGTCGTAATCATTGGTGCGATCGAAATAGCCGCGATGATCGCGCTCGGCTATTTCCTCGGGCGCGCACTCGGCTGGCAGCCGACAACATCGATATATCTCGGTGCGGCCCTAGCGTTCTCCAGTTCAGCAGTTTTGGTCCAAATATTGCGTGAGAACGGACAGTTGATTTCACTACGCGGGCAACTTGTCGTGGGCATCCTGGTCGTCGAAGATTTCGCTGCTGTGGTTCTTCTCGCCGTGTTTGCCGGTTACGCGAACCAGGAGACCGGAAGTCCGGTGGACGTTTGGTCGATCGTGATCAAAATGATGATGTTTGCGATCGGGGCACTTGTATTCGGCACGTTGCTTGCACCACGACTGATGGATTTGCTGGATCATCTAAAGTCACGCGAAACATTGCTTATCGGCAGCCTGGGTGTGTGTTTCGCGGTCGGCCTCCTAGCAAACGAGATGGGGTTGTCAGCTGGCGCGGGAGCGTTCTTGATCGGAACCGTACTGGGCGACACCAAGCATCGGGATCAGGTAACGCGTCTGATCGGACCCGTTCGAGATGTGTTCGCCGCACTGTTCTTCGTATCCATTGGCATGCTCGTCAACATGTCGGAAGTGCCGGAGTATTTCGGAACTGCGCTCATAGTGACCGGCGTTCTGGTCGTCGGAAAAATTCTTGCGACAACAATCGGTACGTTCCTGACCGGCCACGACGGAGATGCGGCACTGAAGGTCGGTACAGCAATGCCACAGCCAGGTGAGTTTTCGTTGGCGATCGCACGTGCCGGTACCGAACACGCTGGCGTCGGATCGCAGCTTTATCCGGTCGTTACGATCAGCACGCTAATGGCGTCGTTCATCTACCCGCTTGTATTCAAGTCGCACACGGTAATAGGGTCGATGTTCAACCGATTGGTGCCATCTAGTGTCAGGACGGAGGCAAGTGCCCTATCAGCTGGCATTGGGAAAGCACGACGACGCATGGGGCCGGGCAAATCCGCCCCGTACGGTCTGATCCAGGGCATCAGGTCGACTTCGGTCAGTTTCGGGATTATCGGCCTCGTGATCGTTGCGGGCCTGTTGATCTTCAATGTCGGAACGAGCCTGGCGAATGAATTCGGATTCACACCCGACCTGATACGCGTGGCGATCGTGGCGGCAATCGTGACGCTCGCGGTGCCCGCCGGGATCGTGTTGTGGAAGGTGCTGCTCGGATTTGGAATGTTGGTTGCCCGTCGAGCGTTTTTGAGATTCAGATTGCCGGGAAGCATGGATCTGGCGGAAGTGTTGAGCGCTGGGGCAGTGAGTGTGCTGCTGCTGATAGCCGGGATTTGGACGGTGACTCGACTGCTCCAGATTATGCCGTTGGGCGACGTTACAGCCCCAACTCCAGCGCTGGTCATGGTTCTGAGTGCTGCGTTGACCGCGACGATCGCGATGAAGCTTCATTCACAGATGGACAAAACCTTCCGCAGGACGCTTCTGGGCGATGTCCCTGCAGGTTCAGCGGCCAGCGAGCCCGAAACGCACCAGGCCTGACCAGCGGTTTTTACCCTGCTGCGACCGATAATTTGCTAAACCTCTGGCAACAGCCTTAGCAAGTTCGACGCCATCACGCCGTAACCCTCGTCATTTGGATGCAGGTCATCTGGCAGCAAGTGGGTGTGCTCCGCGCTGAAAACGTCCAGTCCGTCGATGTAGTGGATGTTTTCGTCTCCATTCGCCCTGAGCGTTTCGACTGCCTTTTCGACTTCCGCACCCATTTCGCGCAACGTAAAGCCGACGGGGTTGAGCGTATCTTCTCTACCCGGTGAGAAGATCGGTGACATCAGCACGATCGGGGTTCCCGGGTGCTTTTCCCGAACTATCTTTACGAATCCCAGTATTCCGGGGCCGAATGTTCGAGGACTCAGAGACGCAGCGCCGTAGATGTTGATGCCAAGGCACATTGAAATCAGATCGGCTTCACGGTCTCGGATCACCCGGGCTATCATCGGATCCAGGTGGCATTGCCCACCGAAACCCAGGCATGTCAGATCGTAGCCTCGCGTGCGAGCTACGATCGAAGGCCAGGTTGTCGTCGGGGAGTCGGCGGCTCGACAGTGTGTGATCGAGCTTCCGTACGTAATCCAGCGGGGTTTTGTTTCTTTAACCGCTTCGGTCAAGTCGGCTCCGTCATCGACGTTCAGACCGCGGACCCGAAATTCGCCGAACTGCGGCAGCCACAAGTCGAATAGCTTGCTTTCCGCTCCCAGACCATCGAATCTGAATGATGTTCGCTCTTCGGTTTTAGCCGAACCGAAATACTCTCCGTTGATGTGAAGGTCGATTGGACTTCTTTCAGGAATCGAATCGCAGAAACCTTCTAGCCATGAGCTGTTGCTCGCGAAGCTCAGCCTGACGCCGGCCGGCATGGCGGCCCGTTCAACCAACTCTACTGCAAAGAGATTTTTCTCTTTTACCGGGATCCGCCAGGGCATAACCCAACCGTCGGTTACTTCGGTCGATATGACTCCGGACCAGCGAAGCCGGGGATCGCTGGCGGCAATATGTTGGGGCATGTGGCAGTTCTTTCGAGATCGGTAATTTGAACTGGCGCATCGTAGCAGCGATCTTCACTGCGGGGCGCGGGTGCATAGCTAGAAGGATTGGGTCAAATCCCCGGGATTCGGGCATTAGTGTGCAGACGCAAAAAAAGTCGTTCACCCATATACTTTCGGTTCTCGTGTCGACCGAATATCAGGGGTCCTGCAGTGCCAGATTCAACGCCAGCGTCAACATTTGTTTCAGATGAACTTCTTGAACGGTTCAGGAAAGTAACCGCCGCTACCGCTTACAGCGCAACGTGGCGCCTGGCTCCGCCGGCAGGGCAAGAATGGTTTGCTTCTGCCAACTACCAGCTATGTTTGATGCGAGGGATCAAGGCCTTTACTCCCGGCAAAACGCTGGTTGGCAGGGCGCAGACTCTGAGGTACGTGCCGGCCCGACCAGACTTGCTCAAGCAGACAAGACAGGGCGGGAATTCTCCAGAGTACCGGGCGATGGCCAAATGCGGACCTAACGACGTGCTGGTCGTCGAAGCACACACGTTCGACGACTACGCCTGCACAATGGGCAATATGAAGACCCGCCAGCTGTGGCACAACAAAGCGCAGGGGCTGATCACAGACGGGGCCATTCGGGATCTGAAAATGATAGCGGATGACTACGATCTGGCCGTGTTCGCTAAGAATCGATCGCCCGCCGGGAACCTTCCTTATCTGGAGTCGTTCGAGGAGGGACGTCCGATCAATGTGGGCGGGGTGTTGGTGATGCCGGGAGATGTGATAGTGGCAGACGACGATGGTGTGGTCGTGGTGCCAGCTGATCGGGCTGAAGAGGTTGTCGACTGGATCGAAGAACAGGAAGAAGCCGAGCAGTTT
>JAQBVG010000081.1 GCA_027623655.1 Chloroflexota bacterium | reverse complement strand
ACCGCCCACACGGTGGTATAGACGGAGCCACCCCGGCCTCAAGGCTGTAAACAACGTTCGTGGGAAGTACAGCTAGACGTCGAGGCGATAGAAGCGGGCCGCGGTGCCACCGAATACGTCGGATTTCGCCTCAGGTGACAGTGATCTGAGTATTTCTCGCGCCGTGTCGGCAACCCGGGTGTAACTGCCTGCCAGTGTACACACCGGCCAGTCGGTGCCAAACATAAGTCGGTCCGAACCGAACATACCCAGAACGTGGTGAACGTAAGGTTGCAGGTCATCGATAGTCCAGGTCTGGTGATCGGCCTCGGTGACCATCCCTGAAACCTTGCAATGGATTCCGTTGATGCTTGCCACCTTTCGCAAATCGCTAAGCCACGGTTCGACGACGTGATCGTTGATCAACGGTTTGGCGAGATGGTCGACGACGGCGCGAAGGTCGGGCACCTGGTCCATCGCTCGGGGTATGAACGGCAAGTTCGGCGGTTTTGCGAGGAAGTCAAAGGTGAGATCGTGTCTTACCAGCTCCTTCAATCCGTTGATAGCGCCCGAATTTACTATCCATCCGGGATCGTCTTCACTTTCCCAAATGTGCCGCACTCCCCTGAAGTATTTGCTGCGCTGCAGTTCATCGAGCGTGTAGCCGACTTCGGGATCGGTGAGATCGACCCAGCCTACGACACCGGCGATGAAATCGTGCCGGTCGGCCAACTCAAGGAGCCAGCGCGCTTCGTCGGCCGACGACACTGCCTGCACGATAACGGTGTAGTCGATTCCAGCAGCCCTGATCAGCGGCTCCAGGTCGGAGGGACCGTAGTCGATCGCAAGAGGGCTATTTTCGGGCATCCATGAGTAGTCGAACCGGCCGATTTCCCAAAAATGATGGTGACTGTCGATTACTGGTGCTGGAACGTGAGACAAAGCTGATTTCTCGAAAAATATTCGGTGACGCGTAAAGCTGCGGCGCTCTGTAAATCGGACGGTAGTCGTTCAGTTTAAACGACGATCTTCCCGATTTCCGGCCTGCCGTTTGTTGCGGTGTTGTGCTTCCCCGCAAAGTTGGCATCGCCGTACCAGAGTTGGTCGTCCTTGATCGACATCCCGTGTACGTAGGCGTCGCCGGGATCCATCGTGATTCGGGCTTTTTCCTCACCAGACTCGATGTCGTACTTGACGATGACATTGTCTGTGGTGTGAGCGCACCAGAGGCCGTCAGCGACTCGGGCGAGCCCATGCAACCGAGTGAGTTTAACCTCGAATTTATGGACGATTTTAAATTTATCCGACGGATCACAGAGGTGAATCGCCAGTGGATTGAAAGAGGTTACCCAGATTTTATCTTCATCCCATTCGATTCCGTGGATTCCGCCGCCGTCGGGTGTGCGGTAGCGGTCAATCGGTTCACCCGTCTTCAGGTCCAGTTTGTATATATACCCGAGGCCCGTATCAGTCGAACGTCGCGGTCGGGAGACCGATTCCCCGTTCGAGGCGGTCCAGAGGTAGCCGCCGCCAACCGTGATGCCGGAGCCGTTCGCAGTGGGTGTATGAATGGTTCGCAGCAACTTGCCTGTCTCATCTACGACGTAGACGTTGTCTGTCTTCTGGTCCATCACAAACAGGCCTTCGTCGGTCCACTGTAGGCCGTTGGGCATTTCACAGGGCGATTCGATCTGTTTGATTGCTTTCATATCAATTCCTTAGCGGTGCCGGGGCGGTGCCGGCAGTAGTGCGGACTTGTTTTTTGACCGAAACTTCTCGATTGGAGCGACCAGCTGCCTTTTCAGGTCGTGGCGACAGCATCGGCAGTTGTTCCGGTGATTTACGGATTAGCACCGCAATAATGTTTCCCATTGACCCTGTAGTCAAGTATTCATGAATCCCGCACGGAATCCTGTTGGGATTGGAGTTATCACCGATATATGTTGGATGCTCAACTCGGTGCGAAGACTGAAAACGGGCGTAGAATAGTAGAGTGAATACGAACCGGGCGTCAGCAATTTATCTGATTTATCTCAATTCACCCCGCCCCCGCCCACATCGATTCACCTGTGAACAATAGCCGCCTGACTGCGTGCAACGAAGCTCTGCGTCTGGTGTGGAATTAATCTGGGAGGCTTGTATGCCCTCAAAATCTTCGAGACTGTCAACCGGTCGCGAGAACGATCGCGTCATGGTTTTTATCGACGGAAGCAACCTGTACCACGTACTCACACAGGGTTGTGGGCGTCACGACCTGCAGTTTGACAAGTTCGCCACGAAACTGGCGAACGGTCGCCAACTACAGAGAATTTACTACTACAACATCCGACAGGAATCTGACTCAAACCCGAACATGAGGACCGAGCAACAGAAGTTCCTCGATTCCATGTATGACACGCCGTACGTAGAGGTTCGACTCGGTATCTGGAAGCAACGCGGCGACATCATGGTCGAGAAGGGCGTTGATGTAATGTTGGCAACCGATCTCGTCACCCACGCCTACGACGATCACTACGATACGGCAATCGTGGTAAGTGGAGATGCTGACTTTTATCCCGCGCTGCAGGCCGTAAAAGATGTTGGCAAACACGTTGAGGTCGCTGCCTTCGATATGAACCTTTCGGCGGAATCGGCACGAGTGTCCGACGTCACAATAAAACTGAACAAGACGTTTTTCACAGGGCTTTGGATGACACGGGCTGATGCCCGATCGAGGTCAACGGCTTCATCACGCCCTGAGGTTTCCGATGAAGCGGCCTCTCCGAACGGCGAAGACAAAGCTGCGACCAAGACAGCGACGTCGCGGCGTTCCAGCACTCGACGCAGCGCATCGAGTGACACGAGGTCCCGTCGTACGCCTTCTACAGGAACACGTGGTGGGAGCACGCGGTCGGTCGGAGCCCCGAGTCGACCGGTTGTAAACAAGGACCCGGTGGTTGTCGAAGCGCCTGCCAGAGAAGAGTCCAGGGAACCGGTGGTAGCAGGGGCGAACAGCAGCGGCATCGGAATGCGCCGCACACCGACTCGTCGACGGGTAGGTGGAACATCGCCGTCTGTTCCCAGCACCAATGGCAATGGGAGATCCACCCCGAAGCCGCCTGCGCTGAGAACCGCCAGTTCAAGCGCGTCAACAGGCGGGGCTGCCACGGCGACCGAGACCAGGCCGGAAACCGACGGCAAGGAACCGGTCGGAAGTCCGGAGCGGCGTCGCAACTGGCGCGGGCGACTTGGCCTCCGCGATCCAAAAGACTAAGGCAACACCAGCCGATTTGAACCTCGTCCTGTGAATCTCAAGGGGCGGGATCTACCAATCTGCTTCAAGGATGACGTCGGATATCGACGTCATCCTTTTTTGTTTTTCTCCTTCTTTACCCATGGAGTAGATATCGAACGAGCCGTCGCCCTCCGAGAGGAAGAGTATCGACGCCCCATTCGGGCTCCAGTGTGGTGACGCGTCAATAACCCGGTTGGAAGTGAGTTGTTTGGTGACTTTGCCGTCAGGGGTGACAACGTAGATTTCAGCGTTACCAGACGATTCGCTCACAAACACTATGTGTTTACTATCCGGCGCCCACTCGAAACTCGATTCATCGAATTCATCGGGGCTGATATTCGTAGTCTTGCCGCCATCTTTTCCGGTGACGACGAGGTCAACCGCGCCGCTTTCGGAGAGCCTGTTAAATGCAATCCACCGCCCGTTGTGCGACCACTGAGGATTGATATCGGGGCCGACTGTTATCGTGATTTCGTCCACGCCGTCCGGGTTACGCCGTCGAATGCCGTCTGCGTCGCCTCCTGTGACAGCGTAGAGCAACCACTCGCCATCGGGGGACCAGCCGCCAATCCGCACGTCCTCTGACTGCGAGGTCAGAGGTTCGAGTTGCCCAGACTCGATGTCCAACACGGCGATCCAGTGTGAATCTTCTCCAGATATTTCGATGCCAATTCTTCTTGAATCGGGCGCCCATTTGAAACCTGCGACTGTCGTCGACGGGCCGGAGAGTTGCTCTTTTGATTCACCGACCCAGTCCATCACCCAGAGAGCAGGTATTCCGTTGCGGTCCGAGATGAATGCGATTCGGTCTTTTTTTGGCGACCAGGCGGGCGCGAAATCACTGGCGTCTGCAGTTGTGAGTCTGACAGATGTGCCGGTCTCGTCGTCAACCCTGTAAACATCGATGTTTCCGTTTACACGGGCTGAATACACGACGTCCCCCGACGCAGCTTTCGAGGTTTCAGTGCCACAGGCCGTAACGATCAGGAGGCCAAGGAGCAGGCCGACCACAATCGTGATTCGGTCTGCAAGCATTCGATTCCTGATTCGGAGGGTCATCATTTCACGTGTAATAGGTGCGATGTTGCGATTTCGGTTCTGGAACTCCGTAAGAGTAGCAATGGCATTGAACGGGGTGCTGCAGCCGGTATTCGCGGATTTTAGAAATTGTCACACGGTTCCGCATACAGTACCCATTACACGATTCGAACACATTGACCGTGGTAATCGTGAATGCTAGTTTCCGGTTGGAGCATTCGACCAGCGTGTTTCTCGGTCTGTAATTACCTCACGATAAGGATCAAATAATGCCGTCACTGCAGAGCCTGCTCGATCAGGTTGAGTCGTCGACCAACGAGATTGTCGAGTTGGAACAGACGCTGGTTCGTATTCCGTCTGTGAATACAGGGTTTATGCCGACAGGTGGCGAAACAGCAGTGGCCGAGTTCATCCGTGACTGGCTTAGCGGCGAGCGACTTGAATCTGAAATCCTTGCCCGTGATGCGGACCGTGGAAACATTATTTCCGTTTACCCGGGCGACGATGACGACACCCGGTTAATGTTGATGTCACATTCCGACGTGGTCCCTGTCGAGAACGAGGCGAAGTGGCACTACGACCCATTCGCAGCCGAGATTTCTGGCGGGCGAGTCTACGGGCGTGGTGCTTCTGACTGTAAGGCATTGCTGACATCGCAGTTGATGGCCATGGCAATCATGAAGCGATCAGGTGTCAGGCTTGATCACGGGTTCCGCCTTGTGAGTGGCGCGGACGAAGAGCATGGAGGCCGCTGGGGCTTCGGCTGGCTCGCCGACAAGCACCCCGAGTCGTTGAGATCCGAATTTGCGGTAAACGAGGGTGGTGGCACGCCGGTCGAGATCGGCAACACACTCACTTATCTTCTCGGTACAGGTGAAAAAGGACGAATGGAGCTACACATCACTTTGCGGGGTGAGAGCGCTCACGCCTCTGTGCCATGGACTGGTGTAAACGCTAGCTACAGCCTTTCCAGGGCGTTGAGCGCGATCGAGGCATATCGACCCGAGCTCGACACGTCACTTGAGATCTTTGACCACGTAGGCGCGTTCGGAATCGAAGAAAAACCTTCGCCGATGAACATCGACCGCCTGGTTGCGGAGTTGAGCGACACATCGCCGCGACTTAGCTCGCTATTGCGGGCGCTTTCCCGGCTTGTGCTGACACCGACAATGGTTTCAGGGGGCATTAAGTCCAACAGTGTTCCCGAGGAGATAAAGCTGACCTGTGATATCAGGACATTGCCGTTCCAGGACGAAGAATATGTGCGGCGGCAACTCGACCAGGCCTTCGACGGGATTGACGGCCTCGAATACGATATCGACTACATGTCGGTGCCGAACTCTTCTGAGTTCGAGACTGAGTTGACGGCATCGATCAGGAAAGCCCAGGCCGCTGCGGTTGGCCGCGACGATATCCAGTGGATCCCGGCGATCAGTAACGGATTCACCGATTCCAGGTTCACACGGAATCTTGGCATTGTCACTTACGGTTTCTCCGGGTCGCACCCGGACGATGACCCGATGCTCTCACGTGCGCACGGCACTGACGAGTCGGTCGGGATTGCTTCGCTGATAAGCGGTACTCGGAGCATGCTGGCGATTGCTTACGATCTCTGCGGTGCTCGATGAGCAACCGGTCACCGGTGACTTCTGGCGACCTTTCCAGTGCCGCGTTAATGTGCGCCACATCCGTGCGGAAACTTGATCAAGATCTATGGAGTAAACCGGCTTACGGACTCGAATGGACCCGCTCGAGAACGGTTTCCCACATCGCCGATGCGCTTTCGTTTTATTCGCAGACGCTCGCGACCAGGGTTCAAGAGAATCCGGGAAGTCGGGGGTTGTTGTTCAAGGAAGGTTCGGTAGAAGCTTCCGCAATACAAATCGAGAACGGTGCGGCCGTACTCTTGAGGGTTGCGGAGGCGACACCGGCGGGCACGAGAATTTACAACCCGACGGGTAATCCCGATGTCGAGGGCTTACTCGCGATGGGCTGTGTTGAAATCCTCCTGCACGGCTACGATGCCGTTGCGGGGACCGATGCAGAGTTTGACCCGGATAATGAGCTCTGCAAAAGGGTGCTGAGTCGACTATTCCCCTGGGCTCCGCTCGTTGAGTCGAACTGGTTGACCCTGTTATGGGCGACTGGACGCCGTGCGCTAGATGGGCACGAGTTCCTCGGTGAATCCTGGGTCTGGCACAACGACTTGCTCAGCGAGTGGGAAGGGACGATCCCAAGGCACCAGGCCTGGATTGGCAGGAAGTAACTGGCGATTCAGCCACTGGCAAAAAGACGCACCTACAGGAAATGACAACCAACACGATTCCGAACGTACTTTTTATCATGGCCGATCAAATGAAGGCCACGATACTCCGCATCTACTCCCACATCGGCATTGAAGCACCCGCGCTCGAACGCCTGGCTTCAGAGGGCGTGAGATTTGAGCACGCAATAACCCCACATCCGCTCTGCGTCCCGGCCCGGACTTCGGTAATGACCGGTCGATACCCCCATTCGACCGGTTGCCGACGCAATGAAACACTGATGCCGGAAAATGAGCAGCATGCGTTCAGGATCTGGAAAGATAACGGGTTCGTCACGGGGCTAATTGGTAAGAACCACTGCTTTATCGAGCCGAGCGATTTAGAACTGTTCGATGTTCGGTGCGAAATTTCTCACCAGGGCTTGCCGCAGGGGACATACAAGGGCGAGAACGTCGGAAACACGGGAATGGACTGGGTGGTCCCGGAAGACGACATTTACCGGGCACACGAAAATCGAACGACACTACGCGAAAACGCGCAGAGTCCGCGTATCGCCTACAGAGTTTCGGACACACCAGAGGAGTATTTCGGGACCTCAGTGATCGCGACACAGGCCGAAGAGTTTCTGGATCGATACGTGGCCGGTGCGTTCCCACAGGGAGGTGATGTGGAGGATGTCGCGCCGTTCGCACTGTGGGTTTCGTTCCCCGATCCGCACGAGCCGTTTGAGGCTCCGCGCCGATACGTCGATATGTTTCCACCAGAGGATGTCGTCATGCCCCCGCAACGAACGGATGAATTCAGCGACGGAACCGTGCCAGCGCGGAATCGTGTTTTGGCTCGAATGATGCGGCAAACCGACGATACTGAGGAGCATCGCCGTGGGGTCGTGAGCGTGTACCAGGCGATGACTCGATTCGTCGACGATGGAATTTCGAGAATTCTCTACAGGCTGGATGAACTCGGGTTGCGAGAAAACACGATCGTTGTCTTCACCGCGGACCACGGAGATTTCATTGGAGAGCACGGTATGGCGGTGAAGGGCGGTGTGTTCTACGACGCGCTGGTCCGTGTACCGCTGATTGTTTCGTGGCCGGGTGGAGGTGTACCCCGGGGAGCGATTGACAGTTCGATGTGCAGCACGGTCGATATACTCCCGACAATACTTGAACTACAGGGATTGTCGTCGTTCGATGCGATCGGCAAGGGCTGGGCACGCAACGGCGATCACGCATCGACCGTGTTGGACGAGATGCAAACTCGGTACATGCAGGGTCGGCCCCTTCCAACAGTGACCACATCAACTCCAAGAGAGGCCGCGTTTTCTGAATACGGTGCCGGTGGACCGCCAGTGACGATGGATTTGCTTGACGAACTCGACGAACCGCTCGGATATAAAACCATTATCGAGACGCTCTGGGCACGCGAAGCTGAAGGCCGACGAAAAATGGTCAGGACGCGTGACTGGAAATACGTTACCGATCCGATGGCCAGTGGGGCCACACTTACCTCCGGGTCAGATGGCGGCCCAGGTGACATTGACGAACTCTACGACCTGACCAGGGATCCATGGGAGTTAACCAACGTTGCTCATCTGTCCGAAAATGCAGGAGTGATTTCCGAGATGCGCGCTCTGCTGGCGGCATGGATGATCGATACGGAGGATCCCAGGCCGGTTGAGATTCCAAATACAGTCGGTCGAGCGGTGCCGCGCTAGCCCGTTCGCCCCAACCGGGAACGTATTCCGGTACGATTCTCGGTATTGTTTTAGTTCTGCGACACGGGAGAGTGTTCGCAGCGCAGTCAGAGGTCAACGTTCATGAACCGATTCCGTATGCTGAGAAGAGTAGAGGCACTTACGATGGCGGCCCTCCTCGTTGGGTTGGTCGCGATCGCCTGCGGGTCGGATGATTCTGTGGTTTTCAGTGGCGGAGGCGACGAAGACAATCCGAAGGTCATTCGGATGGTCGAATCGGCACAGGTGTTCTCCGAAGGCGACATGAAGGCGATCGGGTGGAAGGGACAGAACGACTTCGTCCTCGAGTACCCGGGAACCACCGTGGCCAAGTGGGGATTTCTGAACTCCAAAGAGGTCGGCATCCTGATCTATGCGTCGGCCGATGACGCGAAAACGCTTGGGGTAACGGCTGCCGATGCTCAGACTTTCCGCAGGGATGAAGACGGACAGGCACCCGATGAGGGTATTGACCGCATTTCATGCCGTGACGCCGCCGGTCAATCGGCTGTGAAGGCCAATACCGGGGGAGCCCCGAAGGCGTTTTCGGCGTCGTACCTGGATCCCGACGCAGAATCTTCTGACGATATTCAGGGTAGAACGTGCTCTAACAGATATCCGACGTATAACGATTACGTTGTGATTGGGAACATGGTGGTGATGTGCGAGGGTGACGGGCGTAATTTGCTCGAGGCATCCACGAACTGCAAGGAACTCCAAAAGTGGCTGACCCAGTAACCATTCCGGCGCTCCGCGGTAATCAAAACCGGAAGTAAATAAATTCGGCCGAGAGATCAGCCCGCAGAAACAAGATTCCAATAAACGACGTGAGCGCTATAGCGGTTGAGGCGACCGTTCTGCTCACGTCGTTTCGCGTCCAGATATTTGCAACGCCGGGGCGGTCTACAAACGCGTGGAGCCACAGCGGGATCGAATAGAGCAGTGCGGTCGTACCGAGCGTGAACGCAAGCTGCGTATCCAAGCCCTGCCGGAATATGTTGTCTCCGATAAACCGAAGGTCACCCTCCCGGAATAGAACCCAGCTCGTCCAGATCAAGAGAGTAGCGAGCAACGGCGTGATCGCGGCCGCGGGTCGGTATATCCCAGAGTTGAATCGGTGAGCAGCTTGCCATGCGAGTATTAGACAGGCATGGAATAGGCTCCAGACTACGAAGTTCCAGGCCGCACCGTGCCACAGCCCCCCAATAGCGAAAACAATGAAGATGTTAATAACCGTACGGCGGTTGCCCCGGCGGTTTCCGCCAAGAGGAATGTAGACGTAGTCGCGGAGCCATGTCGAGAACGTGATGTGCCAGCGTCGCCAGAAATCGGCGGGCGAAGAGGCGAACCAGGGGTGTCTGAAATTAGACGAGAGGTTGATCCCAAGAAGACGGGCAGATCCCCTCGCAATATCTGTGTAGCCTGAGAAATCGGCGAGGATCTGTATTCCGAACGCAAAGGTCCCTACCCAGAGCGTTGCTGCACCGGGGTCTGGCGTTGAGAAAATGTCGTCGACGATCATCCCGACGTTGTCGGCTATTACCAGTTTTTTGAAAAATCCCCATGCGAGCAGCGAGACACCTGACGACAGGTGATCGGGGTTAAGACGCCTCAGTCGCTCGATCTGCGGCAGGAGATCGTTGGCTCGTTCGATCGGACCTGCCACCAGCTGGGGAAAAAAACTGATGAATAGCGCAGTGTCGACGAAGTCGTGACGAGCGGAAGTCCGTTTCGTGTAGACATCGATGACGTATCCGAGTGACTGGAATGTGTAGAACGATATGCCGACCGGCAGAATGATTTTCAGAGTCGAATCGAAGTCGGCGAGTCCGATGGCACCGAGCGCGTCGGAGACGTTACCGAAAAAGAAACCTGCGTACTTGAAAAACACCAGGGTACCCAGCGACGCAACAATCGAAACGATTAGATAGCGCCGCGCATTTTGGCTGTCGCCGTTACTGGTCTGTGCACGGTCTATGCCCAGCACAACGGTGTAGTTCACTACCGTGTAGCCGAAAAGCAACAGGGCCATTCTCGGATCGACCCAGGCGTAAAACACGTAACTGGCAGCAAGGAGAAGAATGTTTTGCAGACGCCTCGGCAGCAACCAGTAAACGGCGAGCACGAGAAGCAGGAGCGCGGCGTATTCGAACGACTGAAACGTCACTGGTCTGGCACCCAGTCGGTCTGTAACCACTCCGCGAAAATCTCGGTGTAGTAGCTACGGAACCGGTGTTTCAGGTGGTAACCATCGTAGTACATCGCCGCGTCAATCCCGGGGTGACCGGTCATGTCGATAAAACGGACGTTTTCTCCTTCACTGTAACTGGCAAGTTGTTTTGAGTACTCCGCCAGGGATTCGGGCTCGTTGGGGGTACCGTCGTCCCGGGGCCTTGCCGAGACTCGAACCAGTACGAGTTTGAGGCCCAGTTCGTTCGCACCGGATATCAAGGAGGGAAGAAATGAGCCGTCAACGACCGATTCGAACGCTCCGTGAAATTTGGGTTGTTGGATGACCGCGGCCTGGTCGCGCTTGTTGGCAAACGAAAACACCTGCTCAGACGTTTTGCTGACACGATTTCGATTTGATCCCGTAATAAACGCGCTTGCGGAAGCGATCAATCTTTGACCGGACGAATCCGAGTCAACCGCCGGATAGATGCTGGCGAATACAGTTTTGAACCTGTCCTTCAGGGTATTCGCGCCTAAGATCCGGTCGTACGTCGATTGGGCAACTGTCCCATTTGAAGTGGGTCGCGATAGGCGCTCGATCAGTGCTCGATCCGCAGGGCCGGTGAACGAAATTGGACGCGTGATCAGATCGTCGTGAAAAAACACGAAAACGGTGTCCGGCCGATGTTGCCCTGCGCCTATCACGTTGCTCAGTTGGAGGAACCAGATACCGGGCCCCGAGCCGTCAGTCGCAATTGATGTGACTTGTTTACCGACCAGCTCGGCGAGGTAGTCAGGGTCGATTCGGGTATCGAGCAACGAGTTCCCGAGAAAAACTATT
>JAQBVG010000080.1 GCA_027623655.1 Chloroflexota bacterium | reverse complement strand
CGCTTTCTGATACCCATAGCGAAACACCTCCATCTCTAAGGTGTTGCGACGACCGATTGAATTCACCCAGGGCACGCCAATCTTAGACGTGCCGGTCGCCAGGATGGGTGGTAATTTCAGAAAATTGAGAAACTTACCCGGCTGGCCTGACCACAAGGTTTACGAGCCGACCGAGAACATAAATCGATTTGACTTCAGCTGTTCCCGCCAGATGACGGGCCACGTTCTCGCTTGCCTTCGCCGCGGCGATAGCCCCGGCCTGGTCGATATCGGCAGCAACTTCGATCTGGTCTCGCACTTTGCCGTTCACCTGCACAGCAAGGGTGATCATATCGGTGGCGGTCAGCGACTCATCGAACTCCGGGTTTCGTTCCAGGTGAATCGATCCTGAATGACCGGTCCGTTCCCACAACTCTTCCGCAATGTGGGGCGCGAGTGGAGCGGTGTGCAGCAGGAGTCGATCAACGCCAGCCCGCCAGGAAGCGGCGGAGACATTGCCTTTGTCGTGCTGACGAAGCAACTCGGTCGTGTATTCCATCAAAGCTGAGATCGAGGTGTTGAACTTGAACGCGTCCATGTCGGTCAGGACACGCATCGTCGTGACGTGCGCCGCCCGTGTAAGTTCGCGCTCTGCAGCCGTTTCACCTTCAGGTCCAAGTAGTTTTTCGTCCCGCTGCGCCACGTCCCATACCCGACCCAGCCAGCGCTTGATGCCGTTGATCCCCGAATCCGACCAATCGCCGCCCTGGTCCCACGGACCCAGGAACATCAGGTAGCAACGCAGGGTGTCAGCACCGTGCATCGCCACGACAGGGTCTGGCGGAAGCGGGTTGGAGCGCTTGGATATCTTCCTGCCGTCCTTGATCAACATACCCTGGTTGGTCAACTTCGTATAAGGCTCGTCGAAATCGACGAATCCCGTATCCCGGAGCGCCTTGCTAAAGAATCGGGAGTAAAGCAGGTGCATGACGGCGTGCTCGGCGCCCCCGATGTACGAACGAACAGGCACCCAGGCTCTGACCTGGTCGGTATCGAAAGGGTCTTCCCCCGGGCTCGGACTGGCAAATCTCAGGTGATACCAGGCCGAACATACAAACGTGTCCAGCGTGTCAGTTTCGCGCTTGGCCGCTTTGCCACAGTCAGGGCAGGTGGTATTCAGGAAACTCTTATCTTTGGTTAGTGGGGATACTCCATCTGCCTCGAACTTGACCCGGTCAGGCAGCAGCACCGGCAGGTCCTGTTCCGGGACGGGCACCGTTCCACAGTCGTCGCAGTAGATGATCGGGATCGGTGTCCCCCAGTAGCGTTGACGCGAAATCAACCAGTCACGCAGGTGGTACGTGATCGTTCGCTCACCCCACCCGTTGGCTTCGATCTTCTCAGCGATCGCTCCCATGCCCTCCGTACTTGGAAGACCATCGAACTCACTTGAATTAACCTGCGTGCCCGGTGGGATCCACGCCTCTTGCAGTTCGCCGCCGTCCCAGCCGGGAGGTGCAACAACGACCCGGATTTCGAGCCCGTATTTTTTCGCAAAGACAAAGTCGCGGGTGTCGTGAGCTGGAACACCCATCACGGCACCGGTGCCGTAGGTCGCAAGTACGTAGTCACCAACCAGCACAGGAACGCGTTCGCCGTTCAACGGGTTGATGCAATACGCGCCGGTCTCGATCCCGGTCTTTTCGCGCTCCGTCGAGGTCCGTTCTATCTCAGTCTCGCGTGCTGCTTTTTCAACGTACGCCTCGACAGCCGCTTTCTGCGCGGGTTGTGTAAGTTTCTCAACCAGTGGGTGCTCGGGTGCGAGCACGACAAACGTCACACCGTAGACAGTGTCGATCCGTGTTGTGAACGTCTCGATCTTTTCGCCCGGTGCGAATTCGCTGACATCGAAGCCGATCGTCGTTCCAGTCGATCGACCGATCCAGTTTCGCTGCATGGTCTTGATCTTCTCTGGCCAGTCCAGCTGGTCGAATTCGAGAAGTTCTTCTGCATATTTTGTGATCGCGAAGTACCACTGCGGCAATGCGCGTTTGATCACGGTAGTTCCACAACGCTCACATGCCCCGTCCCTGACCTGTTCATTCGCCAGGGTGGTCTGGTCTTTCGGACACCAGTTCGCTGGGCCGTGCTTCCGATACGCCAATCCGTTCTTGTAGAACTGGAGAAAAAAGTACTGGTTCCACTTGTAGTACTCGGGGTCCGACGTTACAAGTTCGCGAGACCAATCGTACGATGCGCCCATCTCACGAAACTGTCGACGCGCGGTATCGATATTTGCGTAGGTCCACTCTCGAGGGTCCTCGCCACGCTCGATGGCGGCGTTTTCTGCGGGTAACCCGAACGAGTCAAAACCCTGCGGGTGCAGAACGTTGTAACCCTGCATCCGCTTGAATCGTGCGTACGCATCGGCCCCGGTGTACTGGAACCAGTGCCCCATGTGAATGTCACCGGAGGGATACGGAAACATTACCAGCGCGAAAAAATTTTCCTTGCCTTCAACATGATCGGCCGCTTCGTAAATGCCGTCGGTCTCCCACTTCGCCTGCCATTTCTTTTCAATGTCGGAAGGCGTGTAGCGGTTCGGATCCTGATTCGATCCATCGCCATCGGAACTCGTTCGACCCTTGCTGGTAATCGTCAAAAGGCACCCGCACTCGTTCGTACACGTCGTTCAATCTTCCCAACATATCGCGCCAGAACTCACACGTCTTGCGTCGGGAATGGCAAATTTTACCAAGGGTCGGCCGAAAGGCGAACTCGGCGGGTGCTTCGACCCGGTGGACGAACTGCCTGTAACGTCAAGCCGTGACCCACGATTTCGGGCATGTTCAGGCCGCCCTCTGGCACTGCGCACTGCGGCATTGCGCCCTGTGGAATTGCGCCAGGCGGCGACTATCCGGAAGTAGCCGCCACCGCCCACTTCCACTGTGTGTACACAAGTGTCAGGACGATCAGCACACCCCACGGAAGCGCAAATGTGGCGACCATTACCGGTATCAACGCGATCATGCACGCCGCGAAAATGGCAAGAGTGACCTTTTTGCTGCGAGACGAAAACCTGCCGATAGCATTGACGTATCTCGTTAGCAGAATTCCGCCGAGAGCTCCGATCGAAGCAAGCCCGCCGATCCGCAGATCGTCTGAGGAGCCTGTTGTCTGGTAATCAGGATGGAATATGACAACGCCGACAGTCACGGCCAGGACGATCAGCCAGCCTGTGATCAACAGGTCACGGAAGCTGGTTCTCAACTCCGAATCACCACGGTATCTCCCACTGAAATTGTTGACGCAGTAGCTGCGTCCGCTGGTTCCAGCCTAACCGCAAAGGTTGGTGCCTCAATACTGTTGGCTTGCACGAGATAGTCCATAATTTGCAGGTCTCGATCACCGTTCACCGGATTAGCGTGGGTCGCGAGGCACCTGGTGACGGGCTTCACAACCCTGTACTCGCCCTCGCCGATCATGACCCGCCCGGTCCAGCGCAACTCCTTCCAGGCATCTGCGCCGTCGATAACAACGTTCGTGCGAAAACGCCGTCCATCGATCTCGGATCCGACCCGGGCACAGAGCGCGTTCAGCGATTCGACAGAGTGAAGGGTAATTCCGCCCGCGGCAGAGTCGTGAAACAGCCCGTGTCGTCCATCGCCTATCAATTTGAGCGGAACCCGTTCGGGATGCCCCACGAGCGGGTTTATCTCTAACGAACTCACGTACTCGGCGACAGCCTCGCTCAGTTCCTGGCGGTCCTGTTCTGAGTCGATCGAACCCTGCGTCGACAACTCAACACCGGATTGCAGCGATAAAACCCGTGATTCATCGTCGAAACGCAGATCAATCAGCGCCATCGAGGGTGTGTTTACCAGCACCACGTAGTTGTGCTTCGTCTGCCATACCCAGTCGTCGACGGCGCCCTTATCGGCGAATCTGAACGCCAGTACCCTGTCGCCCTGGACACGCCCCTCGACGACACGCAGTGCATCGACGCGTTCAGGAGTGAACGACTTCACGGGGTGCCTGTACAGATCAATTACTTTTGGCATTGGTCAATTATCGCGGGAGGCCGCTGGCTACGCCACGGCACGTCGGCTACCAGCGGCTAGTGCCTCTACCGGTATCGAAGTGCGTGCGCAACTCGGGATTGGCCACGATGTAGTCCTTCGAGTCCATGACGATATTCTCCTGCAACTGGATCGTCATTCCTCCATCGACGGCCAGCACCTGGCCCGTGATGAACGACGCCTCGTTCGAACACAGGAACGCAACTGCGTTTGCGATGTCCTCCGGGACACCCGTACGACGGACCGGGTAGTGCAACTCGAACAACCTGAACCCCGCATCGTTGCCAACCTCGTTCCACATTTCATTGCCGCGTTCGGTAACGATGTGGCCCGGAGCAATAGCGTTCACCGTAATACCCAGCGGGCCAAAGTCGACCGCCATTTGCTTTGTCAGACCAATCACCGCGGCCTTTCCCGCTTCGTAAATCAACGACCGTGGGGCGGTCAGCAGACCGTGTACAGAGGACATATTTACGATTCGACCCACGTTCTGCGCGGGCGGCTCGCCGTGGCGACGTCCTGCACCTTCCCAGGCACCCTGGTCGAACGACGGATCGGCGCCCGACTCTTCCATCGCCGGCACCGCGTACTTGGCACCGAGATACAGGGCACCCACCAGCAGGTCCATACCGGTGTGCCATGCCTCTGGTTTCACCTCGACAGCGCTCCCCGCAGTATCGGGGCCACCGTTGTAGGCGTTCTGTACAAGCAGGTCGAGTCGCCCAAACGACGAAACGACCTTCTCGACCATTTCAGATGCGACCGATGCCTGAGCGACGTCGCCGGCCATGAACTCCGCTATCCCACCGGCATCGTCGATTCGGTTTACGGCCTTTGCCCCGGCCTCCTCGTTGACGTCGACAATCAGCACGCTTGCACCGTCGGCCGCAAGCCGTCGGGCACACCCACCACCTATGCCGAGGGCCCCTCCGGTAACGATCGCACTGCGCCCATCAAATCTGCCCATAATTCTTCCTCTTCGAAGCGACCCGTTGCACTTGATCCTGCCGTCAATTCGGACGGCTGTATTGTTCCAGAAATACGCAAGTCCTGTGTCTGCAAAATTGATTCCAACAGGAGAATTCCGATCCTGTCGAAACCTCGACCGGCAGCCCGATGCAGCGTAATCTTCCACAATTCGATTTTCTTGTTATTAGTGAAGGGCAATCACGTGGCATTCGATCTGGTAATCCGTGGCGGAATCGTAGTCGACGGGACGGGAAAACCGGGCTTCAAGGCCGACATCGGGATATCCGGTGAACGAATCGCCGCAGTCGGTGACTTACCACCTTCGTCCTCAGAAGGTGCACGGACCATCGACGCCAGAGGGCTCCATGTTTCACCCGGCTTCATCGACGTCCACTCCCACGCCGATGGTGCGCTTCTGAACGACGGACAGCACGCCAGCGGTATTCGCCAGGGCATCACGACCGAAATCATTGCGCCCGACGGCTTGACTCTCGCACCGCTATCGGCCGAAAACTACAGGATGTATCGCTGGTATCTTTCGGGCATCCTCGGCCTTCCACCAGAAAATCTCGATATGTCGACCATCGCCGCGGCGCGAGCAAACTACGACCGGAAGACCTCGTGCAACGTCGCGATGTTCGCCGGGCACGCTCCGATTCGGCTCGAAGCGGCTGGCATGAGCGACATCCCACTTACCGGTCAGCGCCTGGAAACCGCCAAACGCCTACTTCGCGAGTCGCTTGAACAGGGCGCAGTCGGCTTCGCAACCGGGCTCTCTTACTATCCGAACAGCTGGTCCGACACCGACGAGCTGTGCGAGTTGATGGAAGTGACCGGCGAGTTCGACCGGCCGATGTCGATCCACCTGCGGAATCACAACAAAGACCGGGCGTTTGGCGGTGGCGGAGTCCCCGAAGCGATCGAAGTAGCTCGCAGGACCGGAACGAAGCTCCATTTCGAGCACTTTCGCACGTCGGCCAACTCGGCAGGCAAGGTCGCAGAGCTCATGGAACCGATCGATCGTGCAAAAGACGAAGGGATCGACATAACTCTCGAAACCTACCCGTACCCGGTCGGCTCGTCGTTCCCACAGGCTTTCTTCCCCGGCTACTTCCACGAAGGAGGCCCCGAAAAGATGCTCAAAATCCTGAATGACGAAGACAGCCGGGCCGAACTCATCTCAAGAATGAGCGAGATTTCCTACACGGCTCCAGAAGGCAATGTCTGGACGCATATTGGCTCAGATCGAAATAAGCGGTTCGAAGGCATACTTTTCGAGGACGTGGCCGCCGAGTGGGGCGTTAGCGTCGAGGAGATGATGTGCCGGATGATGGCCGAGGAGTCACTCGCCTGTGGAATGCGGGTTGCTCCGCCCGGGAGTGTCAGGCTCTGGCGACAGGTAGAGGAGGACATCATGCAACTGATGGCTCGACCCGACTACATGGTCGGGTCCGACTCAATACCGGTCGGCGGAATGCCTCACCCGCGGGCATACGGCTGCTTCGTGCGCATGCTTGGGCGCCTTCGTCGCAGGTACAACTACCCGGTCGAACAGGTTGTACAGCGCATGACACAGAACCCTGCCGAACGGTTTGGCCTGACCGATCGCGGCGTCATTCAAGAAGGAAAGTTCGCAGATCTGGTGATTTTCGACGAGAAGAACGTGAATGATCGATCATCGTTCGAAGATCCTGCGGTACATCCCGAAGGGGTGCCGTGGGTGCTGGTCAACGGCGAAATCGCGGTCGAAAACGAGAGTGTGACCGGCATTCTGGCCGGCAGAGCGATTCCGTAACGTTCGTCGGTGTGATCGTAATTACCAGATCAAGTCGGCCTGTTCAATGGCCAACGTCTTCGCGACACACACCGTGGACACACCTTCAGTAGGACTATCGTCCACCTATCAGTAATACTCGTGTAATCGCGAGCACGCAGCATGGTTAGCAAGGCAACCGCCACCGAGGTTCGGGGAAGACCGGAGTGGAGGAGATATTGATAACCATGAACTTCTCACAGAACGCTGCTACTAAAACCATGGCAGCAAATCCTTTCTCAAATCGATTAATCGCCGCTTTCGTGGCGACAATCGCAGCACTGGTAATTTCGATGTTCGGCTCGGGTCAGTGGGCAAGTGCCGATGGGCATGGAACCAGCCCGACTCCTGAACCCTCGTCGACCCCGTCCGCTCCTCGACATGTCCTGGCAAAGGCTGGCGACGAATCGGCCGCTGTCACCTGGTTTAAGCCCGAAGGCGATACCGCAGTGACCGGCTATGTGGTTACCGCGCATCCATCTGGCATCACCGTGGAATCCACCGACGGCGACATGCTCGTCATCGTCAGGGGTCTCGAAAACGGTGTCGAATACGTATTTACTGTCGTCGCATTCAATGAACACGGTGACGGTGACGTTTCGGAGCGCTCAAACGCGGTCGTTCCACAGGACGGCCTCGTGCTCAACGAGGAACAGCTCGAACGACTTCGTCAACACCTCCGCGATGTGGCCCACGAAGCCCATGAGCGGTTTGAAGACGCCCAGAAACGTGCTCGGGAGAAGCTGGAAGAGACGAAGGACCGTGTTCACGACCGTCTCGATGAGCAGACCGACAGGGCACGCGAGTTCGTCGAAAAAGCACGTGAACAGGCCGCTGAGCACAACGACAACCAGGCCGAGAAGGCACGCACCTGGTTCGAGCGTTTCAAGCACCAGCTCGCTGAGAAAGTCGCACGAGCCGAAGGCACCGACCGCTACGACGAAGTTCGTGAGCGGGCCGGTAACGCACTCGACGACGCCAAAGAAAAGCTTTCAGACCGACTCGAGAACTCACGCGTAAAGACCGAGGCCCGGGTAGACAGGGTCGAAGAGAAGGCACACGACCGAGTTGAAAATGCACAGGATCGAGCCGATAGCGCGATCGAACGCACCGAGCAGCGGCTCACGGAGCAGATCTCGAAGCTCAGGGATCGCCTGCAAGAGCTACTGCGACGCCTGGCCAAAATCTGGGCCGAGCGTGCAGGAAACAACGGCGGGGCCTAGTACGCCTTAGCACCAAAGCAGAAGTGAGTTCGGGTAACTGCTTACTCGAACTCACTTCTATCTCAAGGGCACACGGTCAACCTCATTACCCCCGTGCCCCAGGGCGGATGCCAGGCGGTATCCGCCCGCTTGCTTTAACGGGCTATTGGGGTGAGATCGTCCTGTTCCTTTTTCCAGGGGGAATAAGGTCAGGTTGACGGAGAGCCACCGACCTCATGTGCATGGTTGCGGGCGTCTGTTCGCTGCCTTTGAGGTAACCACGGGCGCGTGACTCGGGATACGCTTCGCGAGGACTGGATCACTTTGAGTCTGGTCGAATGCGCGGTCCATGGCGCATCCATGCTGCTAAAGAGCCGAGCAATCTCTCGAAGGCGATCCCAGCGTCGGGTCAGCCGCCAGCGGCGAGGCCGTTGTCTCTCGCAAAAACGGTTGCTCCGACCCGGTTTGCGACTCCTGTCTTCATGAAGATGTTTGAGACGTGTCGATTGACCGTGTTCGTAGTGATGAACAACACCTGGCCGATTTCCGGGTTGGACTTGCCCGCCGCCAGCTCCTTCAGCACTTCAACCTCCCGGGTGGTAAGTCCGGCCGGGTGGGCAGCCTTATCTTCGCCAACGATTTCTCGAAGTGCCGCGAGTCGTTCTCCAAGTGGAGTCATGCCCAGTTCTTCGGTAATAGCAGACCCTTCATCCAGCAATACAGATACTGCAAGGCGGTCGGCAGTGCCAGGCGAAACGAGCAGCATTTCGGCATAGTCGTGGCAGGTCCAGGCGAGTTCAGGTTTGTAGCCGGCGTTGCGGGTGAACGTCAGGGCTTCTTCGAAGTGATTCGCTGCTGCGCCGCGGTCGCCTGCTGTACGGGCAAGTAGCCCGAGAATCCGTGCGGTGCAGGGGCCGTAGATCTGCAAAGTTGGCGCTTCCGAAACCCCTTCGTACATCGCAAGTGCCCGCGCGGAGTCATTCTCGTTCACCACTATGAACGTGTTCAGAATCGTCTGGATGAATCGAGGGGATCTGCCGGAGTTGTCCGAGGCTACAGTCCGCGTCGCCAGTTCCGCTGCCCATTCGAAGTACTTTTGGTCTCGGGTAATCCTTGCGATGTGGCCTATGACGCGTGAAATATCCTGAGGGGAGTTTGTGATCCCTTCCACAGCGTCAATGCATTTATCGATCCATAGTCGACCTTCGACGAAATCGCCTCTCTCGAACTGAGCTCTCGCCGCGACGAGATACACATTGAACGATCCATCGTCCAGAGCGGTCATTTTGTGTCGCTTGATCGCTCGCTCAGTTGCCTGCGCATCCTCGAGCAACGCGTCGTACTCTCCGCGGGCATCCCAGATCGCAGCCGTTGACAGGATCGCCTGATGCTCGCTACGGGGCGACCTGGCACGTGTTGCCGCGCGCCGAGCCTGCACTCCATAGTGTTCGGCCTGTTCGCTCATGCCGAGAGCCGTTGAACAGAAGGAAGCCTGCCGAAACCCTCGACCTCAGCCAGCGCATCGTCGAAGCCTTCTGTCAACTTCAGGGACTCCTCGAACTTCTCAAGTGCCGCCTGGAATTCATTTCGAAAAAACAGGGCCTTCCCGTGTCGACTGACTACCCACGCTTCATCTCGAACCGGGCGGTGAGGTTCAAGTATCGACACGGCTCGTTCGAAAGCTTCGTCTACCTCCGAATGTGGGACATCGGCGTCCCAGCTCATGGCGACGGCGTAGCGAGATTGCAGGATAGCTTCGTTGACGGAGCCGGGCTCAACTACGCTGAGCATCTTGGTGAACCGCGACACCCGATCGGGCACGGAGCGAAATATGTTGACAATCGGCTGTACCGCTATCTCGATTGCCTGATCGAACTGCTCCCGATCCAGATAGAACTCGAGGGCGAGACGGAGGCTCTCGTGCGTCTGCTGCATCTGGGCAACAAGGGCGTGGCCGAGGCCGATGCCACGGAGAGCCCTGGCCCTAGTCTCGTCCATCGGCAGGTCTTCCATTGCAGCAAGGGCATTGGAGAACTGGGCTATGGCAGATTCAGGGGCAAACTCGTTGAGTGCCTCCTCGCCAGCAAGGATCGAGTAGTAGATTAGCCTGCCGGTACCTGCGACCGGCTCCGCCTCGGAGTAGTGGTAGGCGAGTTCCGCGGAGTGTTGGTCCGCGTCGTCTCCGTAGATCGCTTCAAGAGATTCCGCCACGCGTACGTGGAGTCGCACACGTTCAGGTAGATCGAACTGTTCTCGGAGCGCCTGCTGGATCAGGGCGTGGGTGAACTGATAGCGGCCAGGCCGTGACGCCACTTCCTCGATAATGCGGGAACTGATTGCTTCACCGAGGACCTCTATCAGTTCGCTAGACGATTGTTCAGTCGCGATCGCGGACAGTCGTTGCAGGGTGAATTCTCGACCGAGGATTGCGGCAATTGTCAGTACGTCTGTTGAGTAGGCAGAGAGCTTGCTTAACCTGCGGCCGATGACCTCGCGGATGCCCTCGGGAAGCCCGAGCCTGGCAAGGTCGAGGTCGTGAGCACCGCCGGCGAGCAGGCCTTCCTGGTCGAGGTAGCGAGACATTTCGCCAACGAACAGCGGGTTGCCGTGGGTCCGGGAGTGGATAGAGGCGCTGATTTCAGATGAGAGTCCCCAGGCCGATTGTTGCCGGAGGATCGCGGTCACATCGTCGATGTCGAGGCCAGCAAGGGTGATTCTGGTGAAGTGGCGGCTGCGGGTGAGGTCGCCGAGCGTGTAGAACAGGGAATGGTCAGCTGTCACCTCGGTGTCCCGGTAGGTACCGAGGATCAGGGTGTGGGAATCAGACTGGTCCTGGGCAATGAATTCGAGGAGTTGGAGGGTTCCTTTGTCTGCCCAGTGGAGGTCTTCGAGGACGAGGACCAGTGGGTTCTGCCGGGCGAGGGAGCGGAGAAATGATGCGATTGCATTGTAGAGCCGGAATTGGCCGGCATTCGGGTCGCTCGGCAGAGGCGGCTCTTCCAGGTCTGGCACCACTGCTGCAACTTCCGGGACAACGTCCGCGATGACGCCTGCGTTGCGACCCAGGGCTTGCCGAACTATGTCGGCGTCGAAGCGGGAGATGGATGCACTGACGATCTGCACCCAGGGGCCAGTAAGGCGGAGCGCCCCGGTGTTCTGTGCAGCGGCCCCAGAAGGTGGTGAAGCCGCGTTCTGCGCCGATCTCGGCGAGGGCTTCGGCCGTGCGGGTCTTGCCGATCCCGGGTTCGCCGGTAAGCATCACGATGCGACCGCGGCCAGATTGCGCGTCGCCGAGCGCCGCGGCTAGTTTTGCCAGCTCTGGCTCGCGGCCGACGAAGGGATCGTTACCAGTTGACGAGGTCATAGCTCACAGCCCGGAATACGACGAATTCGTGGGTATGATAGTGCATGAAGTCGGGCTTTTGATAATCGATAAGCGAGTGTCCTCCCAGCCTGACTACTGCCCGCCACGGAAGTCTGGGACGTCGATCGGCTCGCCGTTTCGTTTCACGTTCTCGATCGATATCGGGAAAATACTGCTCCACGTAACCGCGTCGTACACATCTATCGGCGGCTCGATCTCACCGGCGACAGCCCTGGCAAAGTCGTACATCACGAAGTAATCGCCACCACTGTGACCCGCCTGAATCGCCTCTTCGCCAAGCGTTCTCCAGTACGGGTGTTCGTACTCACCGCTCAGTTCCCATAGCCGCTGCCACTGGGCACGCTGCTCGTTGCCGCTCGCTGCCGGACGGGCCTTGTCCCGGTAACCAAAGTTGGCAGGGCTTACACCGGGCGATTGTCCATCGATCCACACCAACGGATCTTCGCCATCAAAAGACCGGACATGTAAGCGCCGCCGGTGCCCTGCAAACTGTGAAGTGCCATGTTGTGGGGACGGGGACTTGCCGAATCCTTGCGCAGGCATATCACCCGACCAAGTTCGGTTTCAATGAGCGTCGTTGCCGAGTCGGTGAAATCGGCCCATGCAGCATCGGTCGCATCAATATGATCTTCCGGCAGAACGGAACGGGCCCAATCCTGTCGGGCAGCAGAATTTGTGACAAACGTCGTCGTGCGAAGCAGCCGATCTCCCCGGTTGATCCCGAGCCACTGTGCTATCGGACCCAGCGAGTGAGTCGGATACCCGTTTCCGCGGCTGGACTGTGTCGCTACCCCCCCCCCCCCCC
>JAQBVG010000079.1 GCA_027623655.1 Chloroflexota bacterium | reverse complement strand
CCCGCCTGCGGGTAGAAGATGAACACGTCACTACGCTGCCCGGGGACCGTTCCCATGTTTCGTAGTGACAATAGTTCGTCGGGCCGCACGCTCGATCGCAACCTGGCGTTCGAACTGTTTGTTGAGCCGGTTTCCAGAAACCTTGCCAGACCTTCATTTAGCCATGCCGGTAATCCGCCGAGTAATGACGACGACACCGCCTCGTGTGTGTAGAGGTGGGCCAGTTCGTGGATGAACGTTGTGGGATTCATCTCGCCCTGCACGAAAAGTCGATACTGCGGCTGGGCAAAACCAGCGAATACGAACTGGTCTGTCGCGGTCTGACTCACTGGTGGGAAAGAGGGTGTCGCTTCTCGGACCGACGGGAACACGACTGCCTTGAAATCCGGGGTCTCACCGACTCCGAGCACGCTTTTTAGAGTGCCGATGCGAGAGTTGGTCTGAGCGACAAGGTTGTTTACCGTTGAACTCGATACGCCGTAGTGCAGGATGGTGTAGCCGTCGCCGGTGGTGCGCTCCCACGGCTTTGCCGGATCGAGGTATTCGATGGGCTCGCCTGATCTAACCGAGGCAACATCACCATTTTCGTACGTTACCTCGATCTCAATATCGAAATCAGTGCCCGGCGGATAATAGGAACCGGGCCCGGTAGAGATTTCGAATTTTATCGTTGCGTGACTGCCGTCAACCGATACACCGGGATACGAGTAAGACCATATGGTCGAGCCGCCACGGGGTCTAAGCAAGGCCCGCACTGTTTTAGTCGTCCGAGAGCCGATGTCGACCACGACGTGGACAGATATTTTTTTTCCGTAGTCGATTTCGGCGGTCTGTCGTACGACCGTCAGCGCGCCTTGCGCGCCTGTCCCCGCCGCCAGTGCGCCCGGACTACCGAACACAGAGAGCAGCAGGGCCACTGCTACGAGCGCAGCTGCGATTGCGATCGAACGACGCCGATTAGTCCAAATGTTGATCACGAAGTAGATAATTCCCTGCGGATAAAGATATACGTGCGCGCTGTAAAAGAGGCCTTCGGGTAATCTTCTGTATCGTCCAGTTTGTGAAAGCACAACAGAATCACCTGAAGACCAGAGACTCTGAGGATTCGCAAGACAACCGGCGCCGTTCAAGCGCCTCGGGGGAAACCGGACGGTCCGGAGATCGAGCTCTGGCACATGCCGATTTCCGGGTGGTCGGAATTACTCAAAGATTCCGGATTCACGATCGACGGGATTGCCGAACCGCGACCGACATCGGCGCCAGCTGCTGCTCACCCGTTGCTTATGCGAATATCTGAGATTCCGGAATTCCTGGTGATATCGGCGATTCGGATATAAGAAACAACCCGGCTCAAGCCCCTCCTTGGCCGACAGGTTGAGTTAACCTAGGCGCAAACGTTTCCAGATTGTTCGGTCCATTAATGTTGCAACTGGATGCCTCGTCGACCTGTCCCGGCCTCACCGGTACAGCAGGTCACTACCGTAGGCGTCCGTAAGTTCAGTGAAAGTACAAAATGCGTTACTACCAGTACGTCCAGGGCGGCTCCAGGCATGTCGGTGTCGAAGACGATAAAGGCCAGATCACAGATCTGACTTCTCTCAACCGCCAGATTGGTTCGACACTGGATTTGTTGAAAGTTGCCTCGATTATCGGCTCAGACATTGATTCGATTGTGCGTGGCATTCTGGATGCGAACAGAAGTGCCACGAAGATGCCCGTAGCCAAGTTGCTGGAAGGTGCAGCACCGGCCAAACATGGCGTCAGGCTGCTACCTCCCATCGATGCACCTGAGGTTTGGGCCTTCGGCGTGACATACATGGACTCGATGCGGGAACGACAGGCTGAGAGCGGTTCTCCTGATGTATATGCCAAGGTCTACGATGCGGAACGGCCTGAGTCGTTCTTCAAATCCACGTTCGAGCGATTGCAACCGCCGTTTGGCGAAGTAGGCATCCGGGCGGACTCCACCTGGAACGTACCGGAACCTGAGCTGGCGTTTGTCACATACGGCGGGAAGATCGTCGGCTACACGGCGGGCAATGACATGAGCAGCCGCACGATAGAAGGCGAGAACCCCCTGTACCTTCCACAGGCGAAGGTCTACGACAAGTCGGCGTCGCTCGGCCCGGCGTTTGCGACGCCAGAAACCGTAGGCGACCCTCAAAAGCTTGCAGTAACCCTGGTCATTGAGCGGGATGGCAGGCAGGCGTTCAAGGGTCAGGCAAATACCAGCGACATGAAACGTGACTGTGCCTATCTGGCTGACTGGCTGGTGCGACACAACTCGACCCCCGACGGTACGACCGCGATGACCGGTACCGGGACTATCCCGCCTCCCGAGTTCACGCTGGCGGCAGGCGACGTGATAAGCGTCACGATCGACAAAATCGGCACCCTGACAAACACCGTCGTGGTCGTTTAGGCGTAGCCGTTCAGAAGAATTGACCCTGTTTCACCGACCGATCCTGGTTTTGCTGGCCTCGTCTCTAGCTGTGACGATGATTTTCGCGGCATGCGGAGGTTCTGGGTCGTCGTCCGGTTCAAAGCCCACGATTGCGCCGTCTACTGTACCCCCGACGTTTGTTCGTATCAGTGTTACACCTCGACCGACCGGCACTCCCGTTCCCGCCGCACCGCCAAACCCGACGGTCGAGCCGGGTAAAGAGGATTTGCCTGATCCGGTGTTTCCAGTGGCACTTGATCCCGAACTGGCCGATAGGCAGCCAGATGACGAAGTTATTGTCCGCGGTTGGAACAATTGCCTTACCGACGTGAAGGTTGCCTACGTGGGAGCGCCAACCGCGTGGCATCTGTGTGCCGATGGCGTGGTGTTAAACGATACGGGATTTGCTCCGAACGTCCAGAACTGGCGTGTTGAGCATTCACCGGCGATATCATCCACCGACTGGGGGACCGTATCGGTGATGGTCGACGTCATTTCGGGCAGATTCGAAGGAAGGGTGTTCACACTACTCACGCTGAATCGAAAAGTTGGCAAGATTTTCATCGTGAACACGATAAACGTCGGCGAGGTGGCGGTAACCCACAGCCAGGAATGCCTGCAACAAAAGGGCTGATCGGCAACCGAAACGGCATCGAGTTTCTCGTCGGCTAACATTCCTTCCTTATTCCATTCGTTTAGTGGTGATTCGGTGAAGTATGCTCATCGGGTGTTTCAGGCAACTCGAACCCGGTGAGGCGGACGCGGCGTAAGATACTTCACCACCCGTACAAAGAATGGGTCGAACGAAAAAACACGGAGATGTACTTGACGATCGAGAGTCAGAAGATACCTGGAAGCAGCGTGGACGTCGCGTTTGTGCAGCAACTTTCGACCAACATACGCGAATCGGTCCAGCGGATAATTGTCGGTAAATCGGACACGATCGACATCGCGATCCTGGCACTGCTTTGCCGCGGACATGTGCTTCTTGAGGACGTTCCAGGTACGGGTAAGACGACACTCGCCAAAGCGCTTGCGGCGTCGCTCGACTGTGGATTCGGGCGCATCCAGTTCACCCCGGACCTCGTTCCAGCCGATGTCCTCGGAGTAAATTTTTACAACCTCTCAAAGAGTGAGTTTGAGTTCAGGCCAGGTCCGATTTTTTCGTCGATACTGCTCGCCGACGAAATCAACCGGGCGACGCCACGAACGCAGTCAGCCCTGCTCGAAGCCATGCAGGAACGACAGGCGTCCATCGACGGCGTCACCACCAGCCTCCCCGATCCGTTCATGGTTATGGCGACGCTGAACCCGGTCGAGATGGAAGGCACATTCCCATTGCCTGAGGCGCAGTTGGACCGCTTCATGGTGAGAGCTTCACTCGGCTATCCGGACCGCGGCGAAGAGTCAGCGATGCTGGACCGGTTCCGGTCTGGCGAAACCCCGGACTCGATCCAATCTACGGCCACCGTCTCGGATGTGATCGAAGGTCGTTCGATAGTCGACCAGGTGACAGTCGACGATATGGTACGCGATTACATGCTCGATATTGTCGCCAAAACGCGTTCCAGTGCCAGCCTGCGGCTCGGAGCGAGTCCACGTGCCTCGCTGGCGCTCCAGCATGCTGCGCAGGGCAGGGCCGCGATGAACGGCCGGACCTACGTATTGCCTGACGACGTCAAACAACTCGCGGTACCAGTTCTTGCGCACAGGCTGATCGCGGAGACAACCACCCAACTACGCGGTCAGGCGACCGACCAAATCGTCAGAGAGATCACCGAGTCCACGCCGGTACCCTTCGAGAGAGAATAGATGGGGATGCACTCGGTCTGGATGACACGTGGTCTCGAGGCGAGATACCGTCGTCCTGCCCTGACTTCGTCGCGTGGTACAGCACTCAACACGGCTGGTGAATTATTTGTAATCCTGCTGATAATCGCAGTCATCGTCGGTGCGGTAGCTCATGAACCGCTAATCACAGCTGTTGGTGCACTGGCGTTCGTCGTGTCGATGGCATCACGTATCTGGGCGGCGCTTTCGCTGAAAGAGATCACGATCGACCGAGAAGCCTCCGTCTATCACGCATTCCAGGGTGATGAAATTGAAATTACTTTCACTATCGAGAACGACAAACCCCTTCCAATACCCTGGTTGGAGATCAACGAGTACGTACCTCGTGGGTTGTTGATCGAAGGTAAGAAGGCCGTCGAGCAGGCGTATCTTGGCGGTGCTGAGTTGACAGTGTCTACTTCGCTGGGCCGATACGAGCGAGTGAAGATAAAACGCAAGTTGATTGCGCTGTCCCGTGGGTACTACAAACTTGGCAAGACACATCTTCGCAGCGGTGATCTGTTCGGGCTGTATCCCTCTGAAGGTTCGCTCGAACATACACCGTGGTCGATTTATGTCTACCCAACAATCAAGCCGATCCCCGGATTTTCGCTACCCGCCAGGCGTCCGATCGGAGACTCACTGTCGGACGATCCATCGCGGCCTGCCGGTGTTCGGGAGTATCGACCGGGCGACCCGATGAAAAATATCGACTGGAAAACCACGGCACGTAGAAGCGAAATGTATGTTCGACAGTTCGACCCGAGCGTTTCTGAGCATACGGTCATATTTGTCGAGGCGATAACATCGGCGGTCCCCTGGGAGGGATATCGCTCAGACGTGCTGGAAGGTTCGATGATTGCGGCGGCTTCAGTGGCTAAACACTCGTTGGATCTTGGCTACAAAGTCGGATTGGTCTCTAACGGGGTTACGTCGAGCAGCGGCTCGCACGCGGTCGTCCCACCAGGCTCCGGAACCGCTCAACTGACTATCCTGCTCGAATCGCTGGCCATGGTCCATCCAATCGCGATAAGGACACTGGACGAACTGGCGCGCAGTCGGCGCGGTGCTGTCCCGGCAGGGGCGACGCTGATTCATATCGGGGGCATCTATCACCCGCGGACAATGCAATATCTCACTGGCCTGTCACGAACGGGGCACCCGGTGATTATCTTGCACATCGGCCGCGAGGCCCCGCCTGAATTCACGGAGTTCGAGGTTCGAGACGGACGCGGCCTTTTTCTCGAATCACTGGAGCGATTGCGAGAAACCGAGTTCAGCCGTCCCGCAAGCTCCGACTCAGGGTGGGATGGTATGCCAACAACCAAACTGGGATCCGTCTCTTCTCGAGGTGGTGGCTAGTGCGCAACCCGGTGCTCCTTTCCTACCTGTCCCTGATAGTCGTCGAGAGTATCTGGTGGTTCTCCGGATTGGCAATGTTCGGCGCCATGACGGGCCTTGGCGGTTCTCCCATCCCGTGGTTTGCTCTGCTTGCTCTGTTCGGCCTGGCATTTCTTGCGGCCTGGTTGTTCGGTGGTACCAGAGGGGATGCCACCACGATCGCTCTGTACCAGGGAACCGTCGCGCTGATTGCCGTTTACGTCACCGTGGCTTCGACAAACCTGGGCGATTCGTGGTCCTTCAAGGTTGCGTGGCCCGTCGATTTGTTCGGTGGAACTTACGACGCCGAAGGAGTCGCCGACATAGTCATTGCCCTGATCGCTTCGGGATTCGTCTGGTATCGGGCGCAGAACCTGGTGGCAGGGGGTGGTATAGCGGGCCGGCTCAGTCGGGCATTCAAGCTCGGGACCACGTTTATGGCATTTGCCCTCATGGTCGAACTTGGCGTGAAATTCGACATTGGCATTACGCAGTTGTTGCTGCCATTTTTTGGGGCGTCGCTCGTGGGGCTGGCGGCCGCGAGACTGCCGCAAACTGATGACGCTGGCAATTCATCCTGGCCGGCGGTCATCGGAATATCGGTGTTTTCTATTCTTGGCGTGGGCGTGGTCGGCGGTCTTCTGACAGGACGCTACGGCGAGAACGGTGTCAGGGGACTGATAGCTCTGTGGGGTGTGTTTGTCGACGCCATATTGTGGATATTGCGATGGCCGATCGAACTGGCAATGCGGGCAATGTGGGCGATCATCCTCTGGCTGCAGAATGTTTTCGTAAACGAAGATCAGGAAGTCGCTCCAGTAGATACTGTGAGGCCTCTTTCACAGGATCTTGAAACCACCGTCAAGCGTGCCGAAAACGCGACCGAATATGCCCTTGACGCTCTTCGCTGGCCGCTGTCGATCCTGTTAATCGTTGTCGTGTTTTTTATCCTCGTATTCGGGTATCGTCGCTTTTCCAGCAGGTCTGATCGCAGTGACGATCTGGGCCGTGAGTCGATCCGGGGTGACGCAGATGCGAAGGCAGATATGATGAAGCTGCTTTCGACCCTGATGCCCGGCTGGTTGAAGCGAGGGAGAAGACGATCGCTCTGGAAGTGGCCGGAAGGCGAAACCGGTGTGGCCGAGGTTTTCCTGTTGTACTTCGACACCCTGGCGCACGCGATCAGACGCGGGATGGTGTTCGATCCGAACGTCACACCAAACGAGCGAACTTCGGCACTCGCAGTGTTTCTGCCCGGAGCTCCCGTGGATGCGATCACGGGTCGTTTTAATGCTGCCTGTTATGGCAGACAACCGTCGGACCTGAATGAGCTTGAGCGGTTGAGACGTTCGGTCGAATCGGCGGCGGACCAACCTCGACCAACGGCCGGTACCTGATCGAAGCACGCTGGTTTCAAGGAATCGCCTGGATTTCGTGATCCGCAGCGCCCGTCTAGAACCTACCTGTGTTTTGGTTCGGGCAAAGTTATCACCCTGAGCAGGTTCGTCGTTCCCGCAACGCCGATCGGAAGACCCATGACCATCACGATCGAGTCGCCCTCTTTAGCTATCTTTGTTTCGAGGACCATTTGAGAACCTGCGTAGAACATTTCCTGGACATGGTCGAATTGTTCAACGATTACGGGGATTACGCCCCAGCGTAGCGCCAGTTTGGCAGCTGTCCTGGAATTGGGAGTGAGTGCGAACAACGGTTTTACAGGACGATATGCTGCGAGTCGGCTGGCCGTGCTGCCAGACTCGGTGAACGCAATAATTGCCCTGGCGTTCAAGCTCGAGGCGGCTACGACGGCACCGTCCGCGATCGCGTCGTCGATACCGGCTCCACCTTTCATTGCCGCTGACCGACGTCGTTCTGCCAGCATCGGGTATTCGAGGAACGTCTCGGCTCTTTTTGCGATCCGCGTCATGGCGTTAACGGCTCGGAACGGGTATTTTCCGATCGAAGTTTCACCGGAAAGCATGATTGCATCCGTTCCGTCGCGAACCGCGTTGTAGACGTCGGTTGCCTCGGCCCTGGTCGGCGACGGCTGTTCGATCATGGATTCCAGCATTTGCGTTGCGGTGATCACCGGTTTGCCGATCTCGTTGGCCATCCGGATGATGCGCTTTTGCACGGCGGGAACACGCTCGAAGGGAAGTTCGACACCCAGGTCGCCACGAGCCACCATGACGGCGTCGGAGGCATCGAGGATTTCGATGAGATTGTCGACCGCCTGTTGGATTTCTATTTTTGCGACGAGTTGCAGATTCTTGCCCGCGTTCTCCAGTCGGGTCCTGACTCGTTTGACGTCCCCGGCGTCCCGCACATAGGACAGACCGACAAAATCAACGTCAGACCTTTCCACGAATCGCAACGCCCGCTCAGTTTCCGGCGTGAAATAGTCGAGTGTTGAAGTGTTGCCGGGAGCCGTTACTGCCTTGTTGGGCCTCATGACCCCGCCCAGTGTTACTCGGCAGTGGATGTCTGAATTTTCAATTTTTGTAACCTTGAGTTCGACGGCGCCCTCGTCTATCAGTAACGGAGAACCCTTCTTGATGTCTTTATGAAGACCCACAGGCCAGACGTTCGCCCTTTCAGAATTGCCGTCGCATGGTTCGATCTGGAGGACAAGTTGCTGTCCGCCTACGAGTTCAATTTCCGCCTGTTCCATTTCTCCGACGCGGTATTTAGGCCCCGGTAGATCGGCCAGGATCCCGACGGCAACGCCTGTCTCTCTTGCTATGTCGCGTAGCATTTTTACGTAGGCATGGTGCTCTACAGGCTCGCCATGGCTCAGGTTCAATCTTCCGACCGACATTCCTGAACGTACTAACCGGCGGATATGTGACGGGGTTCCCGTTGCGGGTCCGATCGTGCACACGATGCGGGTGCGTGCACGTCGTTTGAGAAATGGTTGGAGGAAATAAGGGGCGTCAGCGTCGGTCAAGCGATACTCCAGTGCGCGCAATGCTTGGAGGAGAGGCAGTGGGTTGCCGTAATATTACACATGAGGATACACACTTCTGGACGGCCATTGACCGAAATACACGACCGTAAAGCTGCTCGCGTATTTGACACCGTATCTCACAGGTCTAGTATTCACTATAAGAGTCGGCACACCCCCGCCACATCGTCATCGTCAGGATCAACTTGTGACAATCGCCAAATCCCTACTATCTCTTCAAGACACTGACCAGGCCCTGGCGTTGCGACGCCGGGATTATCGCGAGGTGGAGACGGAGCTGAAGTCGGAAGGCGGCCTTCCCGAGCTCCGCGATAGTTGCGAGAGGATCAAGAAACGGGAACTTGAGTCCAAGGTCGAATCGGCTCGACTTGATGCCGAGCTGGCGCTCCTGAAAAGTAAGGTGACCGAGCTGGAAGCAAGGTTATACGGAGGGGCGATCACGAATGTGCGAGAGCTCACAGCGATCGAGACCGAGCATTCCGCAGCCCGTCGAAGTCTCGCGAAGGTTGAAGAGTCGATCGCTCCGGCCGAGGTAGCGGCAGAGCACGCTCGCCAGCAGTATGAAGTAATGACGAAGGAACTGGTCGAAAAAGAAAGTGCGTGGGAGACCCGGCAGGTCGAGCTTCGGCGTGAGATGGCACGGGTCGGAACCGAGTTCAACGAAATGCTGCAGCACAGGAATGCTGAAGCTGAAGAAATTCCAGCCGAGGACCTCGCTCGGTACACCCGCTTATTCCGATCTAACCGTGGAATTGCCGTGGTACGAGTCGAGCGTGGCGTCTGTCAGGGTTGCGCTGTACGACTGCCGGTTGGAGAGATCACCAGACTGCGAAATGCCAGTGGTCCAATTCCCTGCAGCTGCGGCAGGGCACTGATTACTGAGGGATAGTTGCGGGCCGTCGGATTCCATAGCGAACCCGCCCAGATTGCTGGTGCGCCTCAAGGCACTGAGCACGAATTTACATCGGGCAACGGGCTGCACCCACGGGCCGAAATCGAGCTCTACTGTCGACGCAACTCGCATCAGTTGGTCACATGGTACGAGCCAGCCGAGAATGAACCTCCAAACGATTTCGACGCCCGTCATGACCGTTATCGCAAGATGGTGGCGTCGTTCACCGGGCCGGGCGCACGACTGGCACTCGTACTGGTCCCGGACGCCTCTCACTTCGCCGAAGACCTGGAAACGCTCGTATCGCGCCTCATCGAGCTAGATCGACTCGGGACCGAAGTGCGGTGCACCGATCCTGACCGCCCGGATGCGCTCCAGAGCGGTGAAGAGTTGCTTGGATTAGGCGGGCGCTCACCACAACGCCAGGCCAGGATCCGTGACGCAATCGTTGCCAAAGCCTCCCGTGGCGAAGTGCTTGGCCGCACTCCTTTCGGTTACCGGAGCGGAGCGGACGGTCTGATGAAGCCTGTTCCGGGCGAGGCAGACGTGGTCAACGAGATATTTACCAAATATGCCGGGCCATGGCGTGCCAAGGGTTCAAAACCTCTTGGTGGTCCCGGAATGAGAGCGATTGCCAGGGCGCTGAACGATCGCGGACTCCTGACTCGTACGGGTCGTCCATGGTCGGCGCTCGCGATTTCCGGAATTCTGAAAAATAGAACATATCTCGGCACGTACACACGATACGGGGTCCGTATCGCCGGAAGTCACGAGCCGCTGGTTGAACGCGAGATATTTAACCGGGCGGAAGCCGTCACGGACATGAGATCACCGGTTCGGAAACGACCGACTGAGCCACCATACTTGCTGGGCGGTGTGGCAAGATGCGATTTATGCGGACGTGGCCTGTTTGGACTCACACGCCGCAGATCGTGGAAACGAACGGACGGTTCGGTGACCTCGAGATCCTATCGGTATTACGAATGTCCTTCGCGGGATGCGCGAAGGGAGCGGACTGAGGATGTAGCCCGGCATTCGTCATGGCGCGCCGAAGAACTGGAACAGGCCGTCATTCGGGACATTTCTGGTTGGAGTGAACGTATTAGAAGGAAATTGCGGCCAGCTAGGGGCAGTAGTCTGGCTGACGAGGTCGCAGAGGCCGAGCGTGAATTTAACCGGGCAGTTCGCGCAGTTGCCGCTGCATACGGAACACTCCAGGACCTGGTGGCGCCACTGAAAAATCTCGAGGACGCCAGGGCAGACGCAGGCGAAAAAAAAGCTGACGAGATGGACATTGAACAGTTGTTCCTCGATGTCAAGAGTAAAAATATTTCAAAGGCAAAATCTGCGATATCGGCCATGGTCGAACGGGTCATTGCAGGTGAGGGAACGATCGAAGTCATCCCGAGGTACTAAGACAGTCGCGTGGCAGCGGATGGCTGCGCAACCGGAACTGCATCGTGTTCAGCTGACCTGCATCTTATTGCTAATTCGTTGTTATAAACTTACTATTAGTAAGTAACTCTTTTGATCTGTCTGGAGAAACCTGATGCCTGCTGTAACGGTCGACAATATCCTTGCTCTTGACCGCGTTTCGCTGCCTTCACCCGATGCGACCGTGCGTCCCGTGATGACCATTACAACGGCGCCGTCGGGCCTGGAGGGCGAGGGTTTTCCGGTCCGTCGAGGGTTTGCCGGCATCCCGCATCAATACCTTGATCCGTTCATCATGATGGACCAGATGGGTGAAGTTGAATGGCGCGCCGGTGAGGCGAAGGGAACGCCGTGGCACCCACACCGCGGCTTCGAGACGGTCACGTACATGATCGAAGGGGTGTTCAAACACCGGGATTCGATAGGTGGCGGTGGTCTCATAAGTGATGGCGACACGCAGTGGATGACCGCTGGCGCCGGTATATTGCACATCGAGGCTCCAACAGAAGAGATTGTGATCAGCGGTGGCACGGTTCATGGAACCCAGTTGTGGGTAAACCTTCCACGAAACAGGAAGTGGGCCAATCCGCGCTACCAGGATATTTCCAGGACGAATCTCGCCCTGCTGAGTTCGCACGACGGTGGCGCCCTGCTTCGGATTATTGCCGGTGAACTTGACGGGCATGCGGGTCCGGGTGTCACCTACACGCCGATTACTTACGTACACGCAACTGTTAGCCCGGGCGCTCGACTCGAACTACCGTGGCGCCCCGAGTACAACGCCCTGGCTTATGTGCTGGCCGGTAACGGGACCGTGGGGCCAGATCGCAGGCCAATACACATGGGCCAGGCGGTGGTCTTCGGCACGGGCGATTCGATCACGATTTCAGCGAATGAGGAGCAGGAGAGTAAGTCACCTGAACTGGAAATTCTCCTGCTGGGTGGACAACCGATTCGAGAACCCGTTGCCTGGTACGGTCCGTTCGTCATGAACACCCAGGAAGAGCTTCAGCAGGCGTTTTCGGATTACCAGTCAGGGAAGCTTGGTGTAATTCCTGCGGACGTGGTGCCGCATGCATCGGGCGACGACGAAGCACCGGACTAAATCTGAATTTGGTTCGTCAGTGGCTGGGTGTGCATCGGTACTCCGATAATTAGTGAACTCTTGTCCTAACACCCTCCTTCAGACTCCCTCCCGATGTGGTTTGCCGAGTTGGGATGCTGAGGTCTCGGTGGATTGGAAGGTATCACGGCGAAGTGTCAGGTTGCGATTCCGACCGGGTGATCCGGGCAAGCAGAATCGTCTCGTGTCCAAGGCTGTCGCTGAGAGGTGGCTCCGGAAATCTGCACAGTGGGATAAGTGGAATCGCTGCCTGAGTGAGGCATGATAGT
>JAQBVG010000078.1 GCA_027623655.1 Chloroflexota bacterium | reverse complement strand
CATACGGGCGACAGCGTGGTGTGCACTCCTCTCAGGATTCCCAGACTGACTCCACATTGATGCCCGGTTCGATCAGAACCTCACGTAATAGCGGTTCCGCGACCTCGTGATATTGGGCTGTCTCCAAACCAGATCGCTTAGACGTTCATGTTCCTGACCTCTATGTTTTCGATAGACAGACGACCGTCACCGATGCAAATCAATCAGTCTTTGACCCAGATCCCGGCAGCCCGCAGAAGGGCAGCACAACGTTCGAGTGACTGATCGGAATCGCGACCCTCACACAACAGGATCACGTTGCCGAAAATTGCATAGTCTCCATATAGAGGTGTGAGCGAATCTCTGAACGCACCGCCACCACGACGGTCCCGCGTTCCCTCCGTCCAACGCACGTCGACTTCCCGCAGCAGTGCGTCTTCACCGGTCACCTCTGCTGCATATTCAACACCGTTCGTCAATACGCTCGCGTGGTCCGGGTAAAACCGCAATTCATACTGGATCGGATCACTTCCCGCCGGAGTGAAGTACCCCATAAATGCAGCTTCAGCCACCGGTAGCCCTGCCACATCGTATTCCTTGGCGATCTTGAATCCCGAGGGAGCGAAGTGATCGATATCACGAACGGTGTCGTCCGGGTTCACCCTGGGAAATCCTGAACTGCCGCCTCCACCACTACCACATGCTGACAACGCAGCAAGGACAAAGAAGACTGTGGCGGTTCCTAAACCCGTTCGAAGCGGTCTACGCAAATTAGTCGCTGCGTGAGCCGCTATCCGAGTCGCTCTCTTCGCCGTCGTCCGACCGGGCGATTTCGCTCAGGAATTGTTCAATTTCTGGCGGCAACGAAATGCGTTCGACTGAACTGTCAAGCGGAACTCCCGGGTTTTCGTCAACCCGTTCAGAGTCGACCTCGCGTTCGAACCTTTCGACCATATCTCTCAACGCAGGGTTGTCGGTCATGGCAGGGTCGACCTGCTCATACTGCTTGCCCCCCATTTCGATCTCCGGCAATTCCTGAGTAAATCCGTAAATTTCGGACAGGATCCTCAAAATCCTCGCACTCCCGGCAAAATCGTCATCGAGCTTGAGGTAAAGCGGCAGATGGACCATTAGAGAAAGAGTCTCAAGCTCAAGTTCGTTTCGTGCACGTTCCGAAATTTGCGACGTCATCGAGGTTGGGCCCTGGTACCGCGAGCCACCCAGCTTTACTCCACCGAAATCTGGTGGTGGGTCCCAACCTCGAGCCGTTCCCGTCACGGGAAGTGGTCTCGAATGGGGAACCGAGTCGTACATCCCACCAATCTGGACGTAACGAGTAACTTTCAGTGCGGTCAGAATCTCGAGGATCGAATCGTTGTAGTCCTCGGCGAAAGCATGCGGCTCCAGTAACTGGAGCAACACCAGGTCCGGCCCCTGAGCACGTCGCGCCACACGTATCGACGTGTTGGGTACACGAACGGACCGCAGTTCATTACGAAGTTGAATTTCCGGGCGATAGCGGGTGAAATCGTAGTACTTACCCGGTCTTTCGATCTGCCCGATTCGCTCGGCCGAGTACATCCGGCCCAATCGTCGGAGCACAATCTGCCCCACGTTGCCAACGTTAATCCACGGCTTGAGGTTTGCAATACAGTGCGCACCTCGCAGTGGCGGGTCGGGAATATTTATTTCAAAATCACCGATTTTCATGATCTGTACTGTGCCAACAGGATACACCGCCTGTGTTCAACCATAACAACTTGTTCATTTCTATTCACAATCAGGTGCTAGAATCCGCCCCGACGATCTCAGTAAACCAGACCAACCAGCTCGCTCACTACACTCAGGAATTCAGACTCACCCAATGGCACACAAGTTTGTATTTTTACCGCCACAATCATCGCTTGTTTCGCAGTGGATTCCCCGCCTGCTTGATAGTGCGCCGGGTTGGAACATCGTCACACCTCAGACCGATGAAGATGCCAGGCGCGAACTCGCCGACGCCGACGCTGCTTTTGGAACAATGACACCGGATCTGGTAGCCGCAGCACCGAAGCTCAGGTGGTTACAGGCACCGGCCGCAGCACCCAACGCCGGCTACTATTTCGACGAACTCGTCGCCCACCCAACCAAAGTTACCAACTTCCGTGAGATCTATAACGATCATATTTCCGTCCAAATCCTGACATATATCCTCAGCTTTACCAAACACAGCCATCTGTATCGCGATTTCCAGAATCAGCGAGACTGGCACAAGCTCAACGCCCCGAACCACGAAATATTCCTCCCCGAATCGACAGTGCTTATCGTCGGAGTCGGCGGAATCGGCACAGAAACTGCCAGGCATTGCAAGTCACTCGGTATGCGTGTCCTTGGGGTTGATGCGCGTCGAGAAGACAAGCCCGAGTGGGTCGACGATATGTTCGGCGCCGACCGGTTGGACGATCAACTGCCCTTAGCGGATTTCGTTGTGCTCACAATTCCCCACACACCTCAAACTGAAGGGCTTTTCGACTCCACTAAGTTCGATCTGATGAAAAATTCGGCTCTGTTCATCAATATCGGTCGTGGAATGACGACGAAACTCGACGATCTCAACGCCGCGTTGCGGTCAGGTTCAATAGCCGGTGCCGCACTCGATGTCTACGAAATCGAACCCCTTCCGGCCGATCATCCCCTCTGGGACGCCCCGAACACAATTCTCACTCCCCACATCGCAGCCCAGGGCGGCAGACATCTGGAAGAGAGGCGCTACGAAATCGTGCTGGAAAACTTCCGCAAGTTTTCTGCCGGCGAGCCGCTGCGGAATGAAGTCGACAAGGCCAACTGGTTCTAGCCATCTGGCCCTACTAACATGCCCGCCACCGCAATTCCACCACGGTCAGGCAGCCAGGCAAAAGTAGACCACGATCGGGGAACTGAATGCGTGGGAGACGTACGAATGGCAGACGAACCGAGAAACGGCGACGAAAATAAGGGCAAATCGAACAACAGCCCAAACAAGATGGGCGCCGGGATCGCGATCGGAATCGGCGTTGGAGTGGCGTTCGGCGTAGCACTCGACGATATGGCTGTCGGAATAGCCCTCGGCGTGGCGGTCGGAATCGCCCTTGGAACCGCCATGAACCGGTCGGGCGACAAAAAATAGGTCCCTCGAATAGACACTTTCAAACCCGAATAGCCGCGCAGGATCAGTCCGTTGGCAGATCAAAAACCGCTTGTGGTGCACATCGACTCGAAAGAATCTCTGCTGGAGCTTGAGCGGATCGCGCTTGCCGGTATCGACTGCGAAATAATCTCTGTCGCCGTTTCGTCGGAAGGCGAAATTATCGAGGCAGCAAAACAGGCCACGGTGCTCCTCAACGACCACTCCCCCGTTACCGCCGCAATGGTCGAACAACTCGAGGACTGCAAGTTGATAATCCGATACGGCCACGGTTATGACACCGTCGATGTCGATGCCTGCACCGACGCCGGCATTATCGTCACGAACATCGCCGGCTCAACATCGGAAGAGGTATCCAACCACGCACTTGCACTAACCCTCGCCTGCGCCCGCGACCTCAAACGCCTCGATCTGGCGACGACATCCGGCAGGTGGGCCGAGGTCTATTCCCGATCGATTTTGAACCGAATCTATGGCGAGACGATCGGCATCGTCGGGTTTGGTTGGATTGGGCGCGCAATGGCCCGAAAATGTCGTGCGCTGGGCATGAACGTGTTAGTAAACGACCCCTACGTCGGAAGTCACCTGGCAATCAAATACAACGTCGAGTTCGTGACGAAGACCGACCTGCTCAGACGCTCGGATTACGTCTCGTTGCACGTCCCCCATCTCGAAAGCACCCACCACTACATCGACAACCAGGCACTCGAACTTATGAAACCGACTGCCTACCTGATCAACACCTCCCGGGGGCCGGTGGTCGACGAGCAAGCCCTCATCAAAGCCCTCCGGTCAGGAAAGATCGTCGGCGCGGGGATCGACATTTTTGAACAGGAGCCGTTGTCGAGCGATAACCCGCTGTTGAGCATGGATAGCGTCATATGCACACCCCACGTGGCCGGATCAAGCGAAATCGGCTGGGAAACAATCCGGCGTCGTGCGGGCGAAGAAGCGGCCAGGCTTTTGCGAGGTGAACGACCCGAAGTAATCGTGAATCCGGAAGTACTGGGTCGATTGGGCATCAGGAAGTACCAGAAATAACTGTTCTGGACCTCTCACAAACAGTTGTTACCTGTATGCGTGAGCACCCTCAAACTATTTCGCTCGCAATTCCGTATAATCCCGGTAACGGTCTTGACCCGAGAGGGCGATCGTGGGTAGGTAAACCTGACTGCCCGGATTAGTGAATCAAGAAGGAGGTGGTCTGTTTAATGTGTAGTACCAAACGAGGTGTCCTACGTTAATGTAGGGCGCCCTACAAGTAGGGCACCTCTTGGGTAGGGCCACCCGATCAGCAGACGCCTAGCGGCTATCCTGATCCGGTGGTCCTACTCGCGTCTGCGACCTTTTAAGGATATGAAAGACCACTCCTTTTCCTTCAAGCTGCAGGGGAGTAGGTCAGCTTGAAGTAGGATCAGTTGCGTCGCAGGAACGAATCCACCCTCCAATCGACTCTCCGAATGCCAGATACCACGATCAGACATTTCACAGCCACCGGTTTCGTCGTTCACGGCGATTCCACGCTGCTGCACTGGCATCAAAAAGTCCAGGAATGGCTGCCACCCGGAGGGCACGTCGACGAAAACGAAGACCCGGTTCAAACGGCTATCCGAGAAATCAAGGAAGAAACCGGATTCGACGTTGAAGTTGTTCCAACCGGAAAACCACTGTCAATTTCGAATCTCGATCAGGTCCACGCACCACACAGCATCATGATCGAAGACGTCGTCGACGCAAAACACGGCGAGCATCAACATATCGACCACATCTACTTCACAAAGTTGATTGAACACTGGTCGTCTGCGCCGGACGAGCCTCTTGCGTTGCCAAAAACGTCGACCGGTTGGCGATGGGTCTCCCTCGCCGAGCTGATGTCCGGTACCTCGTTCACCAACCCCTCAGGCGAAGATCGACCACCTCCCGAAGACGTCCTCAAGCTCGGTGCGGCCGCCATCCGCCACGTGTCAGGCCTGTAGCCACCGCCGTCCTGCCGGAAACCGGGATCAATACAACCCCATGCGTTACCATCGACCGATGGCGACGCTGCACCTCATATGCGGACTGCCCGGGGCGGGAAAGACCACCCTGGCCAGGCGACTCGAACGCGATCTACCCGGGCTACGTCTCACCGCTGACGAATGGATGGCCCGAATAGTCGGCGACGGCTATGACGAGGTCAAACGCGATGCGGTGGAGGCCGTTCAGTGGGAGATCGCGGCGAGGGCACTCATCCTCGGAGTTGACGTAATTCTCGAAAATGGTTTCTGGACTCGCGAAGAGCGAAACAATTTTCGGGAGAAGGCCTCGACCCTGAGTGCCAGTTCAAAATTGCATTTCCTCGACGTTCCCCGGAATGAACTACTGAGACGCCTGTCGCTCCGCAACATCTCCCTGCCGCCCGACACATTCACCGTCACCGAAACTCAGCTCAACTTATGGTGGAACGCGTTTGAACCGCCTACACAGGATGAACTTTAGGCGACCCACCTGCCCGTGAAAGACCAGGCTGATGCCGCATTCTGCCGTCCGTAATTGCCCGAACCTGTATTCAGATCTCACAACGGCCTGTATTCACAACTGGGTGTTGACCAACCCGGCGACTTCCGCAACCCTGAACAAATCCTCACAAATCTAACCACGCACACCGGTCTCCCAGTGAACACCCCGCTCGAAATATCGATCAATAATCTCGTTGAACACTGTCAGGCCGTCCCGACCGCGCTTGGTTCACCGGGAATTGTCACTCCCGACCTCTCAACAAATCCGCACACCCTCGAAATCCCCTACCCGCAAGTCATCACCAGGGGAGGTATCGACAATTCAGTTGCCCATAGCGCTGAGATCGAACAATTCATCGCAAGCCACCCTGGTGACCCTACAACCGGTGTAGTCGATTCATACTCCAACCTCGACTTGACCCAACTCGGATTCGATACGCGTTTCTCGACGCAGTGGGCTTTCCGAGCACCAGGCGAGATCGAGCTCGAACACCAGGCGACCGCAATGCCTGAAATAGAGGTGGTGGAAAACGTCAACCAACTTTTCGAGTTCGACCGCGCCGCCGCCATCGGATTTGGACAGCATGGCTCTCAGCGGGTCTATGCAGACGGGCTCCTGAAAGACAGGCGCTACCAGTTCCTGTTCATCCGGGTAGCAAACGATATCGCAGCCGGTGTTCAAACATTCACAAATGACGGTTCCGTTGGACTCTACACACTCTTCACCCTGCCCGACTACCGCCGAAAGCGATTCGCCAGCGCGCTGGTCCGCGCAGCACTCTCAAAGTCGCCACAACTCCCGGCAACCACAAACCCGGGCGACATGTCCGACAAACTCTTCGAAAACATCGGATTTCAAAATATCGGCACCCGAACAGTCTGGATCCGCCGACTAACATGAACTCACCGATCTCAAATCCCACAACCTGATCGTCCACCTTAGGCGGCCCGGAATCTCGCTGGTCAGCCATCGGCTTGAAGCTATCGGGTCAGGTTATGGATCGACCCTCGGTGCCCGGTTTTACGAATTTGCACGACTGGGATGAATGGGTGCTCTGACCGTGGCGACAAGGATCACAGCACCCGTCATCAGACCGACCCCAACCCACCAGATGCTGTTGTAAGACCCCGAAATGTCGTGGACGTAACCCGCAACCGGTGCGCCCGACCCACCCACGATGAGAGTGATCGGCATGACGATTCCCCTTATCGCCCCGAGATGGGTCCGGCCAAAATAATCTGCCCAGATGAAATTCTGAAGGAACATCATTCCACCGATGCCAAGACCAAAAATGGCCATCGATAGGAACACCAGTGCAAATGTGTCCGCATAAATCGTCAGCGCACTCGAAATGGCCAGGAACGAAAACCCGATCGCACCGAGAATCCTGGCAGGTATTCTGCGAGCCAGTATCCCCATGACAAACGTGCTGACTCCCGCAGCGACGGCATCGAAGGCGGTCGCCAGCGCGATCTGCGTCGGGTCGATTCCTCGATCGACGAATGCCGGAATACGGTGCACGCCGATCGTCCCGAGCGCCAGCGCTACACCGGTAAATACCACCACCAACTGCCAGAACGCGACCGAGCGGGTCGCCTCCCGAGTCGTCCATGAAATCTCGTCAACGTACCTGCTGACTGTTTCGGGACCGTCTGACGAATAGGAAGGTTGATCGCCGTCGGGGAGTAAACCGACATCCTCCGGGAGCCTGCGAAGGAATATCAGCGCAGGCGGAACGATAATCCCGGCGCCGAGACCTGCCAGCACGACCCATGCAACCCGCCATCCCCATGCGTCGATGAAAACCTGCGTGAGTGGCACGAAAATAAGCGCACCAATCGGGATTCCGACCGACGCAAACGCAATGGCCTTCGCCCGATTTCTTGTGAACCACTTCGCCACCGGCACAGACGTGACCAGCGCGCCCGGACCGCCCATTCCGACAAGGCCCATTACGGCGAAAAGGGCCACCAGTTGCCAGCCAGAGTTGATATACGAGAGACCGACCATAGCCGCGCCAACGATGAGGGCAGCGACCGGCAGAAGAATTCGGGCGCCGTACGTGTCCAGCAGTCGACCAACTATCGGGCTGGTCACCGCACTGGCCATCTGCCTGGCCGTCTGAGCCCAACCGAACGTCGACCTGCCTATTTTGAGTTCATCTCCCATCGGAACGATGAACAGACCAAAATTGAGCGATCCCATGGCCATACTGGCCGAAGTTCCGGCCGCCATGACGGCCACAACTACCCACCCGTAAAAGAATTTGGGACGCCTTGATCCCTGGCGTGAACTCTCAGGCGAAGCTATCTCGGTCAATCCCGACTATCCGCTCTCAGCCCGCTCGTAACAAAAACTGCCCTCAACCAATTATTCTGGAATTTCGAGGGCGTGAATCGCTCAGGCCTGCGAATTTCAGACCTGCGATCACCTTCACAGAATCGTGTGACGGACTCAAGGAACCGCAACGCCAGTCCGAGTGTCAGTCCGGGTAAAAATGCCATCGGCACCTAGCGGAACTTGCCGCGTCCGGGGATCGGGATCGCCGCCTCGAGCTTGCCGTTGCGCACACCGAAGTAATAGTCGTGAAGATTGATCGTCGTGTCACCGTGCGTCGGGCGCGCCTGGACCTTATCGCCCACCTTTAGCCTCTGCGACGCCGCATCGGAAAGTCTCACCGCGGTGTGCTCTTCCGAATGCTTGATGATCGATGCACCGGGCGGTGAAATAACCTCGGCCAGACCTCTATCGATCGAAATCGACTTCAATCCCATGTCCACAATCGCCACGTCCTGCTTCTGCCGTGAAATCACGGTCGAAAGCACCGACAGCGCCGGTTTGAAATCGTTGAAGACCTCGAGGTAGTCCCCGTCCATGAAGATATAAGACCCGCACTGTAACTCGGTCACCCCGGCGACTCTACCCGTGATGTTGTATGTCCCCGTACCGGCTGCCGAGACTATCTTCACGTCGATTCCCGCAGCCCGGATCTGATCAGCCGCACCAGTCAAAATCCTCATAGCCTTCTCGGCCTCGGTCTTGCGGGTCTCGTAGTCCCGTTCAGCGACCGTGTGCCCCTCATAACCCATCAGGCCGTCGAATCGCAACCCCGGCGCGCCGACGATCTGTCTGGCAAGCTCCACCGCACCATCGCCGTCAACACCACACCGGTCCATGCCTACGTTGATTTCGACGATCACGCCCAGCTCTGCCCCGGCAGCACTCGCCGCCTCCGAAAGATCGTCCACGTTTGAGGAAGCCTCCACCGCAACGATGATCCTGGCCGACCGCGCGAGAGCGACCAGCCGCGCGATTTTCCGCTTCCCAATTACCTGGTTCGGAATCATCACCTCCAACACACCGGCCTCGACCATCACTTCAGCCTCGCCAACCTTGGCGCAGCAAACCCCTATCGCCCCGGCAGCAATCTGCTTGCGGGCCCAGTAAGGGCTCTTGTTCGTCTTGGTGTGAGGTCGAACATCGACACCCATCTCGTTTGCCGCAGCCTGGAGTTTCGCAATATTCGCCTCGGCGGCGTCCAGATCGATCACGATGCAGGGGGTGTCAAGTTCTTCGAGTGGTGTTCCGGGCAGCGGCAGGTAATCAGTCATTGGTGCTCAATTATTGGTGTTCCGGCGGTCCCGGCGACCTTGCGGTCAACGGTAAACACGAAAATGGAACCTAAATTTTGGTCAACTGCGATTTCGAATCAACTTCAGAATCAGCCCGAAATCAACAACGCATAGAATCCTACTCCCGCGCCCGATCAAACGGTGGCGGGTTGAGAGCAGGATTCTCGTTCAGGTTTGAGATTTGCACTTGTGCTGATGTTGCAAAATATGGTGCAGCCAGGAATACATACAGCGTTTTTCGTCTTACACTCCGGCGATCATGCCTACCGACACAAAATCACATACACCACGCAAACCCAGGATCGGCATCATCGGCACTGGCAACATGGCACTGGCACTCGGCAGGGCACTCCTTGCGGCCGGGCATTTCGTCGCATACGGGTCTCGACGGCCTGAAACGAAAAACGAATTCCACGAAGCAGCCGGGACCGAATCAAGACTCTACGGTTACCAGGCCGCGATCGACGCCGGTGAAATCGTAATCATCACCCTTCCATATAAAGAAGTCGCTGCCGCCGCACGAAAATACGCTGATTCCCTCCGAGGCAAGGTGGTCATCGATATAACCAACCCGTTCGCTGCTCAGCCAAACGATGGCTCTTCAGGCGCGCAGGTAACAGCAACGGCCATCGGTGATGGAGCCCGCGTAGTAGCAGCCTTCAAAACAAACTTTGCCAGCACGATTGGAGAACCGGTCGACTCCTCTGGCCAGCCACGAGAAGTCCACTACGCCGGTGACGACGAACAGGCGATGAAAACTGTCGCCGAGCTAATTCGAGAGATCGGCTTCAAACCGGTAAACTGCGGCACCCTCGCACAGGCCGTTGCACTCGATCACATGGTCCCATTGATGATCCGCCTCGATGCCAGCGAGCACGCGTCATGCCGAAAAAGCTCGTTCCGAATCGCAGGACCTTAACCCAATCCGTGCCCAACAGAAAACGAGCCCCGAGCACACCGTAAAGTGCGCTCACAACCCGAATACTGGTCAAACCGGTAACTAGATAATCGAGTCGGGCCGGAATGATGTTTGGCATATCGCACTCATCCAACCGGCTCAGTTCGTGCACTGTTTTGCTGGATTCGGCTCCAGAGTACCTCCCTGACATCGGTGGTCCATGGATAAATCTGCAGATACTAACTGTCGGAATACTGCCAGTGACCGGTTTGTGAACTGATTTATGATGGCCTCGTAATGATGGAGCCACTCAATCAACAAGAACGACGTCAGGCGTTCGAACAACGGCTCGCTGCAAGTTCGGAACGACCTGATCCGTCGGAGATAGCGAACGAACCCGGCGTCTCGGAACGCACGATTATTCGCGACGAGACGTCGACAGGCAACACCCCGACGACGAGCACGCCCCCCGGCCCCACACTCACAGGCTTGGAGCTCCCTTTCGTTGGCCGTTCGGCTGAACTTGATCAACTCGAAACCATGTGGCAACGTACCGCAAACCGAAACGGCGGGCTTGCACTTATTACGGGCGAGTCAGGCAGCGGGAAAACTCGACTACTACGCGAATTCCGATCGGGACTCGACCACAACCACATCCGTACCGCAAGTTTCAAATGGTCAGGATCCGGCACCCACGTTCCACTGCATACCGTGATCGAGTCGATTGCGTCCAATCTCAAGGTCGCAATACCAACGACACTGGTCGCTCAACGGTTCCGGTCAGCACATCAGGATGCCTCCTCCACGATCACAGATCACCTGGACGCAAGAGTTCGATACTACTCAACGCTGATCGAGTGGCTATGTGATCTTTCAGCGGAACAACCGTTACTACTGGTCTTCGACGATTTTCACAACGCCGACTCGAATGCGATGCAGTTCTTTGGCCTGGCGGGCGACAGACTCGTCAACAGCAGATGCCTGATGGTGGTCGCAACTCGCCCCCAATTTGATCGTGACCATCTCGATTCGGATGTAGTTCTCTCAGAAATAACCCTGAACTCCGGTGTTCTCAGGATCGATCTACCACCTCTCGACGAACGAAGTGTCGAGACCATCGCCTCCTCCGCTCTCGGGCGTCAGGCGACGGCGGATGAACTGCACGATGTCGCCAGGAACACAGGAGGCAACCCCCTACTCGCGTTCGAATATGCTCGACACCTTGGAACAGGGGCGAAGTCATCCCACTCCAAACGACCCGGCGACGTAGTCGTTGAACGCTGGCGTCACATTGATCCGCAAACCAGGGTCGTCCTGTCGTACGCCGCGCTGAAAACCAGACCATTCGGACCCGGTGAAATTCAGGAATTGGGCGTTCCGACAAGCGAATGGGGAGTGCGCGTCTTGCTCGACAAAGCCGCACAGCAGGGAGTCTTGCGCAAGCTCAGCCGCACCACGGAGATATACGTATTCGTACACGACCTGTTCTCCGAGCATTTCCGCCGAATTCTGCCGGCCCGCGAGTCTCAGAGAATCCACGCCCACCTGGCTGCCAGCTCAACCGATCCGTCCGGTCATCAGATCAACAATGTTCAACTTGCACGTCATCTGTTGGAGGCCGGTGACCGTATACCGGCCTCAGATCGGGTCAGGGTGTATAGAGACGCGGGTTGGGACCTGATCGACGATCACGACTACTACGAGGCTCACTCGTTCTTTGAACGAGCTGCCGCGCTGATGGGCGACCTGAGAAATGAAGTTTCCGCGAGCATCGTCCATGGACTGGCAACGTCGTCTCTCGCGATAAAGCCACTCGTTGAGCGCGAAGCCACCCACTCGCTGGTAATCGATGCCATTGATCGCTTCATCGAACTCGGTCAAACCGATGCGGCGTTGACTCTGTCCCTCACCTCACTGACTGATAGCGGGGGAATCGACCATCGACAGATCGAGATTTACAGACGCGGCCTGGAAATCGCGCCTCCAGACAGCATCGAGAAGGCATTGCTCCACGCTCGACTCGGTCGAGCTCTAGCTGTCTGTTCCGGTAATTGGAACGAAGCAACGGTCGAGTTCAACGAGGCTGAACGGATAGCAGTCTCGGTCGACAACCCCGAAGTTGAAGTATCGGTCCTGGCAGACTGGGTGGAGGCTACGGACTGGACCGGCGTGCGAGATCTGTCTGGAACTCTGGCGCAGCGCTGCCTTGAGCTGAATAAATCTGTGCGTTCGGCCCGGGCCGAGTACCAGTCCTACCTCCATCTGAGCGAACTCGCAGCATTTGAGTCCAGGCCCGTCGAAGGACTCTCGCTTGCGCATGCCTGTCTCAGTGCCGCTGAACGAATTCCACTCAGTTCGTGT
>JAQBVG010000077.1 GCA_027623655.1 Chloroflexota bacterium | reverse complement strand
TTCGTATTCACGCAGCAAGCCGGGATCGGACATTTTTTGTGCCGCGTGCCGCCGATACCCGACAGCTTCATTCAAATCCCGTTTGCGCGAAACGCGGATCATCCCGGGCAAACACGAGGTCCATCTGCCACAGGGCCTGATCGCGCGACCGCAGCATCGGATCGACCAGGTCCAGACAGCGAAAGCCCAGCGTTTCGAGGTGCGCGCACATGGCCGGAAAGCGCAGGCAGTGCGGGGTGATGGCCTCGCGAAGGTTGCGGAAACCGCCTCCCAGGAATTTTGTCTTCCAGTACTCGCATTCGAGGTACTTGACCTTGGGTGGCTCGGACTTCCGTGGGGGGGGTGTTGGTCATGGGGTGTCCTTCAGCATCGCAACGCGTCCATGACGGCGTCACCGACGGCAAGACCTGCGGTTCCGCGTGCCAGGGCCAGCCCGAACGTCCGGAAGGTGCTGGCGGCAGCTCACCCGGCAAGGTGGGCGTGTTGTCTGTCATGTCACTGCTGATCGAACAGATCCCCAAATTCGACCTTGGGAAAGATAGTCAGTTTCCCGCCAACCGTCGCATCAACAATGCGTCGCCCTTCAGCTTCAAAGGCCGCCCGCGCAAGCCGGTAACCGCGCTCCGACGACTCGAGGTCCGGCAAGTGCCACTTGAATCCCTTGCCGAAATAATCCAGGGAGAAATGATTGGGATCGTCCCCCTGCGATTCGACTTCGGTGTTGGCTGGACCACGTGTCGAGAAGCTGTGATCGACACCGATCAAGACGACTTCCTTAAAGCCCATGTAAAATGCAAGCTGCATAGACACATATGTCACGGTGCCGGATTCCCAGAGCGCTTGGGTGGGCTCATAACCAAAACGTGCTCTGCCCCCGATCGTGTTGAGAAAGATACTGTCGTGTGGCAGATCGACATCCGCCGAAGCATTCACGCTCAGAAACTTTGGCATACTCAGCTTGCGGATATCTTCGGCGCATTGACGCAGCACCAGTTCATTCACGCAGACAAAGTATGTCGGACTGAATCCCAACTTTTCCTCCATCAGGTAAATCCGATTGGCCCCGAACCATGCCTCGTTGCGGAGCCTAGACAGGTCGGTCTTGTTGAGACTGGGTCCGTTACCTACCACAAAGCAGCGCTGCCCCTTATGCGTATCCCGTAAACGCTCGAGGCGGTGACGGGAATTCACTAGGCGGTCATCCCGAATCGCGCGCGCCGCGTAGCCCTTATCCAAGTCCAGCGTGGTGCGCACCTGGGTGTAGCGGTAGGACGCTTCACGTAATGCCAGATAGCGATCCTGTCCCAGCAATCCCTGGGCCAGTCTACGTTTCAGCGAATGCGCATTTTCTTTATTCATGATTCAGGTCTCGATTCCCATCCGGGAATGGCTGCGCTACAGACTCGTCCCAGAATAGGTTGCATGGGCAAAAACAGGATGTGTACCAGGCAAGAACACAAAGTCCATTTGCCACAAGACCTTGTCGCTGGGCCGAAAGAGCGGATCCGCGAGATCCGCACACCGGAAGCCCAGCGACCCCAGTTTTGTGCACATCTCGTGAAACATCAGGGCCGAATCCGTGATGGGAAAATTATAGACCTCGATAATGATCGCACTGGTGTTCTTGAGCGTGCCAGCGGCGCCATCGATAATCGGCAGCTCAAACCCGTGTGTATCCAGCTTCAGTACAAAAGGGCCGGGAAGGTCATTCTCAACCACAAGCGCATCAACCGACACTGTCGGCACGCTGCGTGTGTTGCCCTCAATGCGCCCACCGACTGTGCTGCCATCCAAATCGTCGGACACTACCAGCGACACGGTATCGCCATGCCGGTTTGAAGCCGCCGCGATAACGTAATCGACACCCGGCAACTCCTGTTTCAGCGCCTCCAGATCTGGGCGCCTCTCCTCCAGGGCCTCAATGGCCAGAAACCGCGCGTTTGGAAAGTGCTTCACCGCCAATCGAGTCCATGCCCCGTTGGATGCCCCGATGTCAATGACACACCCGACGTCAATGTCACGAGTCGCCAATCGCGCCAACGCGGCCTCCATGAGCAGTTCCGGCCCGCTGCGCGACATACGCTGCAAGCGATAATCCCAACGCCTAAGCAGTCGGTTCGACACCTTCACAAAACAACGCCGTAACCGTTTACGCCAAGCCTGCTTGGGTGTGCATGAATTTTGGGGTACAGGGCTCATCAACACGGGTTCAAACAGATACAGTTGGACCGTTCAGCAGATCCCGCGGCGCTGCAACAAAGCCAAAGCGGGTGTGATATCGCGGCATTCCCAATACCGCCGCCTGGCTTCACGTATTGCAATACAGTGCTGTTCTCCTAACCCAACCGCCGCTATGGATTTACAAACTTTGAAAAAACTCGACATCGTCACCTAAGAGCCTCGAACACCAACCGGCGAAGAACGTCAGCGCCCCTTGCGTAGCAGCGACTCCAGCATGCGTATCGGCTTGCTCCAGCGCCAACTACGACTTCCCTGCTGAAAACGCAGATCCTCTTCGAGGGAGCGAACCATCGCAAGCGCATGTTCATGATCCTTTATGCGTGCGGCGAGTCGCTTGTCGAGTTTCGCCTTTTCGGTTCTCAATACGCGCGTACAGGCCGTCGCCCATGCGGCCCAATCCAATTCATCTCGAAAAGCCACAATGTTGCCCCACGCTTTCTCCGATGAGGGCGCACTGGGGAATGCCGAAAAATGCAGCCATTGGTGCTCCTGCCCATACTCGGCGATCGGCGCCCACTCAGAAACAAGTAGCGCATAACCCCGTACGGACAAGAACTGGGTCAGGTCCACGAAGCATGCGCCACCTCCGTCCACCTTGGCTTCGTCAAATTCACACATCACAACTCTGGGGAGCGCCGGGCAGGTCCAGTCGCACCCCTGCAAGACAGTAAGATCATGTCCTTCGGTATCGATCTTCAGGATACCCACATCGCTCAAGTTCACGCTCTGGCAATATGTAGACAGTCGTATCGTGTCGACACGAGCAGACTCAACGTGTGACTCATGGAAGGCACTCAGCCCCGATATCCCCTGCGAAACAGGGCTGGTGTAAAAGGCAATTCCTGTTTGATCCACATCCCTCACTGCAAGTGGGTTGACATGGAGTGCCGGAAACTTCTTTTCTAGCGCCGCAAGTCGTTCGTGCATTGCAGGATTTGGTTCGAAAGCATGCACCGACCAACCGGCGGCAAGAAATGGCTGCAAATGCCCGCCGGCAAGCACTCCCACGTCAATCATGTTGCCATGGACACCTTTCAAGGCGCAGTATCCGCGAATAATACTTAGCTCATCCATCATCTCACTTTACCCGAGCTATCGGGGAGTGCTTTACCGAGAACACTCAGCCCCCATGCGCGAGACAGGGGTAGTCGCAGGAAGCCCCGTCATTAACACCTCGGTGCACGATCCCCATCTCCTCAGACTGGGAAGGATGCAGCGCACTTGCGTCGATACATGTTGGCATGACCACGGGAGAGTCACCGACGCGCTCAATAAATGCCGAAAAATCCAAACCCGCTCGAAAGACCGAATAGTAGAAGTAGCGCCGGGCGCGCTCCTTTACATCGTCTGGCACCGTTGGCGACGGACCCTCGAGCAGACGTTCAACGGTGTCGCAATAGGTCGATTTCGTATCCGGCTGGAACGTAACTTCCGCGTCTTGGTAACGCGCGAACCCTCCAGCCACAACAGGAATTCCCATCATTGAGGATTCAACACCAATCGTCCCGTTGTAAACGATACAGAAGCGAGACGATTGGAGCAGTTCATAGGAGCTCACGAAGTCCAGCGGGCCGATAAACACGATGTTCTCAAGTGATGATGTAACGTGGCTCTTAAGGTAATCCGCTACAGACTCACGACTCTCATGCCGTGGGCGGGCTTCATCAGGATGGGCGCGGATAATGAACAATGTATCCTGATGTTTTGCAGCCAGCTCTAATGTGCAATCCAACCACTCAAACATATCGGCAAACGCCACATTCGCGTAAGTTTGACTGGTGTCGTAGATGACGTTGGTGAAAACAGTAACGACGCGACCGTAAGATTGACACTTATCCAAGAGATCCTGCGCCATACTCCTCATCTCCGGCCAAAACTTGATCCCGCCCATTGAGAATTGACCCGATGCTCGCGCAGAAAGATATTGATTCAGCTCCTCGTTCTCTTTTGCTGTCAACACGAAGTCTTCGGGTATATTTAGCCGATAGAGCGTGGACAAAGCGTGCGACAAGAAGATCGAATTCTGTTTAAAACCAGCCTCGTACGATATGATCGGAATGCCCCTGCTCATGAGCACCTGACGAACAGCAGCTTCAGGAAAAAACGTTCCGTTGAAAATCACTGCTTTGCGAATGTCTACGCGTTTCAACAGTTCCTGGGTCTGTTTCGTGATATGCATCGCCGAGGCCAAGTACTCGGCGTACACATGACGCGTCGCAGCGTCGTCCACAAGACGGCCCTTTCGTAGTGCCCACCGGACCGACGGCAGACATATTTCGCCGTACTTGATGTTATCGAAGGTGAAACCCACTAAATCTGAAAGTGTCAGACGCTTCAGATCTGCCACTTTGACCGTCATGTCAGCAGACGTATCAATGTAATGGCTATGTTCCTGAGCATACATGAGTTTCCGAGTGCTGAAACACGTATCGCAGGGAGGACGTGTATTGTGGTCTCCGGGATCTGTCCCTTGTGGACACATGGCCATACCGTGATTGCACACAAGATGCACCACGCGTTGACCGGCGAGACGCAGAGACCACGACATTATGAGCCCGGCAAGCGCGTGGAAAGAGATGGATTTGGGCGAGGACGTGAAGTTGCAGAAGAGCACCGCACCTGATTCGCCGGGCACCATCTTGCGCTCCTCTTTGGCAACAGCGCGTTCCAACGATTCAATCCGTCGCGTTTGCTCCTGTACCAGTTCCTGTCGGATTCGCTGATTGCGAGCCTTTCTCAACTCCAAGCTTTCCTTTGCAGGCGTTTCTGGTGCAAGAAGCGGGGCAGAACACGAATTCTCCCCAGCCGAATTCACCCATCGGAGGAATCTCCCGACAGGTGATTTAGCGATCATGGATTTGAGTTTCCGAGCAAACATTCTGATTACCAATCCATCTTTTCGAGTCGGTCAAGCGCGACCCAAAAGCCTTCACCGTCGTTCTTATGGCCCTGCCAAATTTCGGGCATAAAGGACGCTTGGGGGCAGAGGCTATTGAGTTGATCACGCAGCGCGGGAAAATCAAGATCGCCTTCACCCACCTGAATTCCCTCCCCATCCACCCCTTTCGCATCGGCGATGTGCAGATGGGCCACATATGGGGCAACCCGATCCACGAACTCTTTCATCGACCAGCGGAAATGATTGCACGCCAGCTTGGAGTGGCTGACGTCTAAACAGATGCGAAGGCCGGACTTCTTGCAGAAGTCCGCAGTATCCTGCGCGTTGACGAAAAGGTTAAGAAAGAGTTGGCCCCCGAAGTACCACGGAAACGGGGGCAAGGTCTGAGCGACGAGTTCGACGCCGTCTGTGTCGAGCTGGTCAAGGCTGTCTTGCAGGATGCCATAACGTTCTCTGACCGCACTTTGGGTGAGCGCGGCTGTCCTCGAGAAGCCTCCCAGGCTTGCGATAATCACCGGACGCTCAGCTTTTCGGAAATATGGCTTCAATTTTCGCGTCAATTCTATCACACGTTGAAGTTCTCGAATGGACCGCTCACGATGCACCGGATCTTCATTGGAGAGGTCAAGCAGGTGATCCCCCTCAAATGTGTCGGGACTGTGTACTTTCAGATCCAAATCCATCGGTTCATTGAAATAGCGCAGATAGTCTTCTTCCATGTCCTTACAACTTAGGTGAAACTCAAGAAATCCAGGATTTGAAAGCGGGAGTATCCTGCGAAAATCGTGCCAACGTACCGTTAAACCCCAAGGCCGCCTGAAGGTGTACGAGCGTGCTTGCGCAGGTTGTTCATCGAGATCACTCGGGTAGAAAAAATCCCCTGCGTGAATATCGCGACGCGCGGGATGCCCCAGTAGTTCTGACTTCCTGTTCGGTTGCAGGCCGCGCCCCGGGCTGCGTACGAGCACACAGGGCTCCGTTATCGGGTCGCCCTTCTTAATGTTACACGCGGCCACGAGGCTCTTTGCCAAATTGGCCCGGTTCATGACCTCACCCTGACTCACATGACGTATATCGTCCGCCCCCAGTGATTCCTCAATCTGTCTGATTTGGACCACCATCTCCTTGAACTCGTCGGGCAGGAGACTCATCTTGTGATCGGAGCCTTCAAGTTCACGATCTTCCGTGATGTGCTTTTCAACCACCTTCGCCCCCATCGCAACCGCAGCGACAGACACATGAATACCACGCTCATGACCTGAATAGCCGACTTCACACTGCCCGATTTCCCGCAGTCGGCTCATGTACCGGAGTTGGACATCCTTAAAGGGCGCAGGATAAGCGGAGTTGCAATGCAGGAGAACGTAGGGCGTTCCGAGCCGCCGCATGAGTGCAACCGTTTCAACGATCTCTGCATCAGTCGACATGCCGGTTGACACTAGCAGTGGTTTGTACAGGCGTGCGGCACGACCTACCAGATCATGGTTGGTAAGATCAGCGGACGCGATCTTAAACCCTTCCATTCCGTAGCCGTCCAGCAGGGCGAGACTCTCAGGGTCCCATGGGGTACACAGCACCGTCAGCCCACAGCGCTTCGCGTAGTCGAAAATCTCGAACATCGTTTCAGCGGGCAGTTCAAAACGTCGCAGGAGATTGAGCGTATACTGCACGCCCAGATCCTCGGCTGATGATTTTCCGGTGGCCCCTGTGCGATAGAGCGCCTCCATGTTGCGCATCTGGAATTTCACGCAGTCTGCGCCGGCCGCAGCGGCCGCATCCACGAGCCGCTTTGCTCGGTCAACACAGCCGTTATGGTTTAGACCAATCTCTGCCACGACGAAACAAGGCTCATTGGGGCCAACAGGATGCTCGCCAAACCAGGTGGCGTCATCCTCTTTACGTCGTCTTGCCACGGCCACGATGCGATCATTACCGTCGAGCAAGGGAATCATCTTGATTTTCTCGTTCAGGCAGCATTCGATGTGTTCCGGCTCATCGGCCAACAACGCGCTGGTTTGATTTGTGTTGGCTACAATAGAAACAGGATCATTCATCTGCACGGCATTCTGCCGCAGGAGCCAACGCCGAAAATCACCATCGGTCAGAACGCCTTCGAGAATGCCGCTCTCAGTCACGCAAAAAACCATGCCCTTGTGGTTCTGGTCAATGCGTTGAAGGGCCTCGCGCAGCGACGCATCCGAGCGAACGATATAGGGCGCGATCTGTCGCTCAATCACTAGACTCATCAAGTTCCTTTTGCATACGAAATGCGTAATTGGAGTTGGGTTGCGCTTTGGTCTCCAGCTCTGTGCTGATGCACGACATATTTCAAGGCCGGGTTTCGTTTCTAGGTTCAACAGGCAGGATATATCGGCCCTTGAGATGCGGCAGGTGAGTTTCCGCCATGCGCCAGTCGTGAGGCGTATCCAGGTCCGTCGCAAAATCCTCTTCCAGAACCATCGGCAGAATGATCTTTCCTGTCATACTGCCGACCCGTGTCAGAGTTTCTGAGCGAATTATGTCAAGATGACCCGCGTGCCAGTACGTCGTCGGGAGCGATTGCCTCGGCATGTTAAAGGGTTCTGCGACACCAGGCACTGACAGCAGTGGAGTCAGTAAACCGGAAATTTCGTTGATAACCCACATCTTGTACGGATTCTGGGGCGACAGCAGTACCGCCCTCACACTGTCCACCCCTGGATTACTCCTGAGAAGAGCGACACCTTCGTCGACACACCCCGGAGGTCTTATGGGCGCCGGTGGACGCAAATGAACCACCACATCAGGCTCGTAGCCCTCGTTATCCTTCATCCAGCGCAGCGCATGCTGAAACACCGGCAGATCCGGAGTCAGGTCCTGCGCAAGTTCAGCGGGCCTCATAAAAGGCACCTCCGCACCCCAGGCGCGTGCGACGGATGCGATTTCTTCATCGTCGGTCGATACGATGACCCTTTCCACTGTCTGTGCGCGCAATCCGGCAGCAATACTGTAAGCAATCAGAGGATATCCCCCGAAAGGCAGCACGTTCTTCCGCGGAATTCCTTTGGATCCCCCGCGTGCGGGAATGATGGCCAACACACCTGTTTTCAAAGCTCTCCCCCCTGCCTTATAGATCTGCTGCAGTCGTTCGCGCCTTGCTGCACAAATTTATGCAGCGTGAAAATCGAGATTCTCCACAACACTTGATGTTTGCGACTTTTCAAATTATGACGTGATCCCGTCTATGAATTCAGGATTGATATTATCTTCCGTCGTAGTCTACGAAATGTTCGCCACTGTCGACCGGGTTTACCCGGACGTATAATGCTTGTTCGAATCCCACTCTCTTTCGCCAGCGCGACGAATTCGGGGGTGATCACGTTACCGATGTGCCGCGTCAGCCGTTCTTTCGTCGAAAGCCTGAGAAAACCGCGCCGGGTGACCTCGCCGTGGAAATAGCCATCGTAGCTGTGAATACCATGGTCCTTCGGATTGTCTGTAGGCAGTAGCTGCTCCAGCCGGTCCCTGCGGAAAACCGCCTGCCAGCAGACGCCGCCAACATAGGCATCAACGTTGCCATGGGATGCGAGATAATCCTCCCGTTCCGTCCACCCCTGCCATTCCTGCGCCTTGAAATAGGCTTCCGGGTTCGCATAGTCGGCGTCACGGCAGAACTCCTCCATCCATGCGTCCGGCGCCGCAACCACGCGCACGTCAAGCCCTTTGGAACGCGCCAGCTCGATCGAGTGCGGATGCGTGCCCCGCAAATAGAAGCCGCTCACCAGCCCCACATCCGGCAGCCCCTCTAACACCCGGACCTGCGGCCCCAGCCAACCAGGAAAGTAAAACACGTCGTCATTGGCATAGGCAATGATCTCGCCCGGTGCGGCGTTCGCTATGAAACGATAGGCCCCCACCAGCCCGACATTCACCGAGCTGCGCACCAGATAGCGGATGAGGCCCTCCTCCTGTAACGCAAGCAGGTGCTCGGCGACCTCGCTCCGGCTGGCGTTATCAAACACCATCAGGTCCAGCGGCAGATCCGCGTTCTTCACCAATGACCGCAGACTCAAGTCTATGACCTTCAGCCGGTCCTTGAAGTAACCGCTATCTTCCGGTGCATAGGTGACCACCGCGGCGGTGATTCGTGCATGCTGCGGCTGCGTGTTCACCTTGCGGCTGTTACGACCAATGCGGGCCATGGGAGTGTTACGAGCTCGAGGTTAAACGTTCAGGGTTAGGGAAGATGATACAAGCGACAGAATGGAGCACAGGGATCTGGCACAAATGCGTTTGTTCGGTTTTGCGGATCAACGTATTCAACTCAGCGCCCTGAACTCAGAGCGTCTTCCTCACACACAAATACCGAGGACGTTTTTCCGTCCAAGCCGTCGGGCGGACGTCGTACTCGTGCCTCCGAAACGCGGCCAAAAGCCCCTCCATGTCGCCCTCATCAGGGTGAGCGAAGAGGGCCACACTGTTCGGGAAAACCCCCGCAGCGAAGAGTTCGGGAAACAGGGCGTACTCGCCCCCCTCCGCATTGCATTTCACAAATACGGGTCGGCGCCCCCTGAGAATGGTCAGCACCCTCATGGCCGGAACCTGTGGCAGCAACGAGGCCTCCGTTCCGCTGGAAACGGTGTGTGTACTCCAAGACGCTCCTGCGGACTCGTCCAACGCCACGTTGCCCGATTCCGAACCAATGGCTGCCTCGACTACCTCCGCCCGCGCGGTCAAGCCGTTTATGGCGAGATTACGCCGCAGTACCGCCGCCGAGCGAGGAGAAGGTTCGACAGCGATGACCTGCGCCAGGGGATGCCGTTTCAGTAGCGCAATAGCCGCAAAACCGTGGTGCGCGCCGGCATCCATGACAAGAAACTCCGGCTGTTCCAGCGCCAGAGCGTTAGGCAGATACAGGTCGGCAAACCGTCCATACACCCCTTCAAGAATCAGATCGTCAATCGGGTCCGCGCCCAAAGGAAACAACGCCCCGTCCGGCCCCCGCACCGTGCATGGGAGGCGGATCCAGGGCGCGAGTGCCCGGCGCAGCCCCCACACGCGCCGATTCACCGCGAAGGTCGGCGTCGTGCGGAAAGCTTCAAGCGCGGCGTGAACAGGGCTCTTCTTCATGACTGGCTCAAAGGAGCTTACGCTCCAACCTCATACCGACTTTCTCAACACCAAGTGCTCTCCAGCCCACGGCCTCTCAAAACCGGAACGATGAATGAGGGCCAGGCCTTCGACAGCAGCAATCGCCACAAGGTTGTCGATCTTCTTCCAGAGAGTGCTCTCGTAAGATCCTGCGCGTACGCCCTCCTCGCATCCCTTCACAGCGTCCACCATCATGATTCCATCTTTGCGTAAGATCCGAACCACTTCACGGAAGAGCAGAGGCAGGTCGAAGGCATGGTCGAGCGAATTCGAGAATGCAACATCCACGGAACTGTCCGCGAACTGAAGGTGCTGAAAATCACCCCGCAGCACGTAAACGGGATCCAGTGGCTTGAGATCAATTCCGACTGCAAAACAGCCGAGCCCGATAAACGCACGCACCTCTGTCCCCTGTCGCGCCCCCAAGCACACCACGCTCATGCCGCTCCTGAGTGCGCCGGACAAATTCAGGCGATCTCCCAACAAGGCTCCAAACTCCAGATCATACTGCGTCAAGTCCATGCGTTCAACACGCGAGGCCTGGTGGGAGAGGTACGTCTCGTACGATTCATAGGGCCGTCGAATGAGCCCGGCCTCCTCCTGGAACACCACTTTACCGGACTTCTCCACATAGCGCGGGTCCACCGGTTTCTGTTGAACCTGGTCAGGCTTCCGCTCCAATGCCGCACCGGCTGGATTGCTTCGCCCTACAGCTGCCCATTTTCTCCACCATTTTTCGCTCATGTGCCCTCCGTCATCTTGTATGAAACACTTACCTCAGAACGGCATCCGCCACGTTATCGTGCCCGTGCCGCTTTCGCTCGACAGTCGCATGATTTCCCCTGTAATCGGCAAGTGCCTGGTCAAAGTAATACTCTTTGAATTGCCTGAGGCTGAAGGCCTGTTTCAGCAAGTCATCTGCGCTGAGACGCGCGGTCCTGCAGTTTCGATGTATTCCCCTGAGCCATACGCCTCGGCAAACATGGCGTCAGCATAAGCATCCGGAACGAGGGCTGCCGTGAGTTGGTCGAAGCAGCTCGCGCATTCGACGATGGTTGAGAAACCGTGCTCCGAACCTTTGTACCTAACCGGCCAGCGATTTCTGACGATTGGCGATGTGTGACCGGAAACAGCTCGATGCTTTCGAAACCGGCCAAGTGCATTCTGGAACAGCCCGGACAGAACTGCGGCACCCCCGACCCCACGCTTCCCCACGGAATCTCGCGGCTTCGAGACCGGATCCAGAATGGCATCTGGGTCCAGACCGCTATCAAGGACCCTACGCCGCATCAGGGCAATATCATCTTCTATATTCACGCCGTGCTGCCGCTGCACTTCAAGTTCCCTGTTAATGAGTCGAAAGTAGCGCGGGAGATCGATGCTGTATGAATCCAGCCGCGGCTTCACTGCCCGCTGTCCAATCAGCATGGCGTTGACACAGAGGTTATAGAGAGTGTGAACGGGCAGCGGCGTTAGCGAGGTGAAGTCAGCGGCGCCCTCAGCCGTCGCAGAATCAATCTGTCTTGTTTTCGCAAACTTCGGGCCTTGCGATTCCGGCACCAATCCCGCTACGTTCAGGTGTTCGTCCAGCAGCACAAGATTTGGCACATGTGCCAGAATCATCATGGCCGATGACCAATCCGGGGTCGGCGGAAGCTGGAAGCATCCCACTTGCTTTACGATCGCGTCAATCACATCGCGCCGTACCGCGGTCTTCACCGACAACGGCAAGGCTCGCCCAAAGTAGTACTCTTCGAATTGCCTGAGGCTGAAGGCCAATTTCAGTAAGGCCTCTGCGCTGAGACGCGCAACCCTGCCGGTGAAGGGCCGGACCAGAAGCGTGTTGCCGGTCTCACCATCCGGGGAGGGATAGATGTACGACGTTCTGCCGAACGACACGACCTTCGTATCGGTGCGGTCGATCACGGTCTTCAGCCGTTTGAGCGCCGTCGGCTTATAGGCTTCGTCATCCGCCAGCAACAGGACATATTCCCCGCGGGCCTGGGAAACTCCGAATTCGAAGCTGTCGGTGCAGCTCAGGTCGCGGCCCGTGTGGACATAGCGGACGCGTTCGGTCGCCATCTCACGGGTCACCTTTGCAGTGTCGTCGGTCGAGTTGTTGTCGCTGACAACGATCTCGTAGTCGTCAAACTGCTGCGTGAGGCAGGACTGAAGCGCGTACTTCAGGTAGCGCGACCGGCTGCGTGTCGGGATAACGATGGAAAAGAGTGGACGGTTCATGGGAGGTGTTTGGGTTCTGAGTTCGTAGTTCTGGGCTCTGAGTTGAATGGCGCTTACTTAAGCCTGGTTTGGGATGCGCTCAAGAACGGCTC
>JAQBVG010000076.1 GCA_027623655.1 Chloroflexota bacterium | reverse complement strand
TTTTTCGTGCAAGTTTATTGCGATGACTAAACGATCGAACCGGCAACGAGTCGAAGGTTCCAGCACACCGGAGCACAGATGTTACCCGGCGAGCCGGTCCTGTTCTTTCTGACGTTTGATCGACGATATCGCCCACTGGACACGCAGTTCAACTTCGCCGTGAGCCCAGGGCTTATTGATGTAGTCGAGCGCCCCGAGAGAACGTGCGGCGTCAAGATCGGCCGGATGCCCCTTGGCGGTGACCATGATGACAGGGATATCCCTCGTCCGCGGGTCGGCTTTCAGTTGTGCCAGCGCCTTGAAGCCATCGGTGCGCGCCATCGCAACGTCGAGCAGAATCATATCCGGCTCATAAGACAACGCGGCGGACAGCACCTCGTCGCCGTCCGTTGCCTCGGACACACCGTATCCGGCAGCTTTGAGTGTTCTGCTCAGAAGCAACCGAATATCGGGGCTGTCATCTACTACCAGTACTTTGTTCATTTCAAGTTCCTCTTGCACTTTGTGTAAATCTGGATTGCTCGATTTACACACGTATCCATATATTTATGCGGTATCGCCAATGTCTTCCCAGGCGATATCCGGGTAGAGACGTGACCGCTGGGCGAGCAGGGATTGCTCAGATTCGGCTTCCGGGTCCCGGACCGGTTCGTCGGTCACACCGGGGATCCTGAAACCTACGGTAGTTCCCTGGTTTTCTATGCTGTTGAGCCAGAGCGAACCCCCGTGCAATTCTGCGATCGATCTGGCGATAACGAGACCCAGCCCGGTACCACCAACTTCCCTGGCAACTTCGTTGTCGGCTCTGAAGAAGGCCGTGAAAAGTTGTTTTTGATCGCCTGGAGAAATACCAATGCCCTCGTCTTCGATAAGCACAGTTAGATTGTCGTCTTCAACCGAGACGCTCAGTTGAATTTTGCAGCCGGTACCGGAGTACTTATGGGCATTACTTAGTAAGTTGGTTGCGAGTTGGGCTATGCGGTTTCGATCGGCTTCAAGCCATATATTCGACTGTGGAATAGTTATTCCCAGCGTCTGATCTTTCGATTCGTAGAGGTGACCGAAGCTTTTTTGAAGTTCGGTGATGAGATCGTTGAGCAAGAACACGGACGGCTCGATGTGGAGCTTGCCGGCGTCCATTCGAGAAATATCGAGCACGTCGTTGATCAGCAAGGCGAGGCGTGTCGAATTTTTACGCATGATGTCGAGGGCTTCCACATGCTCGGAGTTGGACTGATCACCATCGTCGGCCAGGAGGTCGATAAAACCAGAGATGATCGTGAGAGGCGTTTTCAGTTCGTGGGAGACAGTCGACAGGAACCGGGACTTGGCGGCGTTCGCCTCGTGAAGTTCTTTGTTCTGAGTGTCGAGTTGTTCACGTAGTGCGCGCTCTTGCTCAAATAAGTGGGCATTCTGGAGGGTCGGTGTTATCTGTCTTGAGATGCTTTCGAGAAATTCAGCATGGCCCGTGTTGTACGCATTGGCCTGATTTTTCCGAAGACTCAGGTAACCCGAGGGCTTAATGGAATCGCCCAGCGCGACCTGTACCCAGGACTCGCGAGCAGGCTCTTCGCCGATATGACCACTGGATTTTCGAGGACTGATCAGGTCGTTATGGAGAATTGCTCCGTTGTCCCGTAACTCACGGAGGTCGTCTGCTGCAACGTTTGGAATGATGTCGTTGGCGGCCGCACCAAAGAGTCTTGGACCTTTCGCATATGCGACCCGAAGCAGGTCGGATTCTGGTTCGTAAAGAGTGGCAACGAATCGGTCATAGGGAACGGTGTGTTCAAGTTCCTCTGCAACCACGGCGAATATCCTGGAAATTTCGAGTTCTGTGCTTGCGGCTCTGCCGATTATCGCGATGGCGCGACGCTCTTCGACAGCCTTAGTCAGGTCGGAAGTTAGCCTTGCGTTTTTTATGACGGGAGTGACCTGGTTTGCGACTCGCTGCAACAGGTCCGATTCCTCTGCGCCGAGAGTTGCATCGACCGGGGCGCTCACGATGATTACCCCGAGTATGTTTGCCTGCTCGCCTAGGGGAACCTGCATCCACAGCCGCTCCTGCGATTCTGGAGTATCGCCGTCACCGCTCAATCCCAGAGGATCGATACCGCGACCGGACAAAACTCCCGACATGTTTCGCACACGACTGAGGTCAATTCTGTCTCCCACGTTCAGTCCGAGAAGGTTTTCGGACGACCAGCACACAACCGTGGCGAAATCTTTGTGCTGGTCTGTAAGAATTGCACCGAGGTGATCGAACTGCATCAGATTCGAGAGTGCCCCACTGACGACCATGAGAATCGAATCAAGATCGGTCTCGCTCGCTGCAGCCCTGCCTATTTCGGCGAGAGCGGTGCGTTCCATTACCCGGTGCTGTGACTCCTGGTAATGGATGGCATTGCTGATACCGGGAGATATCTGTGCAACGACCTGACGCATTATCTCGACGTGACCCGGTCCGTATTCTTCTTTGTTCCGGCTGCGAAGGGTGATGGTCCCGTCGATGGCCGAAATCGGGACGGTCAGTTGCGATTCGAGGTCGTAATCTCGAGGATTGATCAGCCCATCGGGGCTACCGGACAACGGGATTATCGGTGAGCCGATTTGATCTTCTGGTGCCCTGATACCGGCCACGAAATCCAGCTGCATTCTGCCATCGCCCCGAGCCGTTGTGATGGCCAGCCTGTCGTATTGAACCAGAGCGGTAAGATCGTCACTGAAGCGCACCAAGATGCGGTTGAGATCGAGGTCCCAGTTCGTCCCGAACCCAATTGCCGCGATTGTTCGACGTTCCTCTTCCACAGAGTTCAAGACTGCTATAGCGCGACTTGCTGCCCGGACTTGCTGCCATCCGAACCAGAGAGTTCCAGCAGCCACGCTGGTCATTACCGCAATGACTTCTACCAGGGGCAGCCAGGTTCGTGTGGGGCCGCTCTGATTGTCGAAGGCGAGCTCTACTGCCAGTACGACTATGACTATTACTATGGCGGGGGCGTACGCGATCACCCGAAGGTGATCGGCGCCATCGGATCGACCAAACCTGCGCGGCGCTGGCAGGAAGCCGATCGATTGGTCACGCGGTTTAGTTGAACGTAGTGAGTTGGTCGCCACTTGGCCCGTGATGGCGGAACACGAGGGACCGCGCCCGACGCGAAACCGCGTCATCTGATGGTCCATCAACGCCACAGATCGAGTATTGCCTAATCTTCAGACTTTCTCGTTCGCGCTATTGCGAATGCAAGTAGGTGCAATCCCCAATCCAAGAATGACCCTGAATGGTCATCGAGCAGGGTGATCAGGTCTCAATCAAAGCGTTTTGTGCGCTCGATGAACGCTTCCGACGATTCTTTCACCCATAGCTGCCACGGGACCCCGACACAGCGCACTCCCATGGAGAGGAACTTGTCGAGATTACGGTCGTTAACAAGTGTCCCTGCGACTCGACCGGCATCGACGATCTGCCTGATCGCGCGTTCGAGGGCATCCTGCACTTCTGGATGACCGGGATCGCCAGTGTGTCCCATCGATGCGGCCATATCTGACGGAGCTACGTAGAAAACGTCGATCCCTTCGACCGCGGTCGACTCGGGCAGGTTCGCTATCGCCTCGAAGTCCTCGATTAGAGCCATGCACTGGACCTGTTCGTTCGCCTGTGTGAAGTAGTCGTCGACGCCGTAGGCGCGTCGCCCTCCGGCTACTCCACGTGTCCCGTGCGGCGGGTATTTGCAGGCGCGTGCTGCCCGTTCTGCGTGTTCGCGTGTGATGACGTGAGGGACCATTACGGCACTGGCACCCTGGTCGAGTGTTCTAAGAATCAGCGCTTCGTCGAGCCTGTTAACTCGCACCACACTCGACATGCCCCACAACTCACAGGCCCGCGATATATCGGCGAGCTCTGCCCACGAGACACCGCCGTGTTCGAAATCGACGAAAGCGGCGTCGAACCCGAGGCTCCCGAGAAAGTCGCACATTTCCGAGTTGTTTGGACCGTTCGCTATTACGCCAATCCCTCCGGAGTCGATGGTCGCTTTGAGCTGGTTTGTGGGATAGTTTCGTTGCCGGGGCAATTGTGGCTCCTTATTTTGCCAAGAGGACGGGTTTCCCGCTTTTTGCCGAATTCTGTCACTCAGGGGCCATCGAGATGGCGTGCGGTGCTGCTGAAACTTACACTTCTTAATCGGCAGTACGCAAAAGTGCAGCTACAGCAGCTGACCATTCAGAGGCCTTCACTCGTCAAGATGTCACGTTTCTCAAGAGCAAAAAAAGTCCACGGGCAAACTGTCGAGGGCCGGAGGGCCGTACTCGAGTCACTCCGTGCAGGGCGCGATATCGAGCGAATCATTATGGTCGACGACGTTGAACTGGGGAGTCAACTCCAGGAAATTGTTGTGCTGGCCAGTCAGGCCGGTATCCAGGTTGAAGCAGTTGACCGTCGGAGGCTTGAAGGACAGTCGCAGACCAAGAAACACCAGGGTGTTATTGCAGTTGTTCCCGATCCCCGCTACCACGATCCCGATGATCTGTTTGCAGCCGCGAACGCGGAGGGGACTCCCCCGCTGTTTGTAATACTTGACGGCGTTCAGGACCCCCACAATCTTGGTGCGATCGCCCGTACCGCGGATGCTGCAGGAGCGCACGGGTTGATAATTCCCGAGAGGCGAGCTGTCGGGGTTACGCCCGGCGCAGTGCGCGCGTCTGCAGGCGCCCTGGAACATGTCAGGGTTGCGCGAGTGGTAAATCTCAATCGGACGATCGAACGCCTGAAAGAGGCCGGTGTGGCGGTAATCGGTCTCGACGCCGACGGGGATGTTAACTACACACAGGCAGATTTTTCTGGCCCGGTCGCGATCGTTGTGGGTTCCGAAGGTAAAGGGCTATCGAGGTTGGTACGCGAGAATTGCGACCAGATCGCTTCGATACCAATGGCGGGAAAGCTTTCCTCGCTGAATGCGTCTGTCAGCGCGGGAATCGTGCTTTACGAGGCGTTCCGACAGCGCGTCGGGCACCGGGCGTAGCGAGTTCGACACGCCCGATAGATACGCCAAGTGGCGTTGATCGCTGCTAGATCGTCGAAAGCTCCGCGATAACGTTTACGAGCGGTTCGCCGTTTGCAAGCCGATCGATGTTCGAAGCGACCGTCGCTGCTCGACGCGATCGAGTGCCTTCAGTAGCCCCGGAGTGGTGCGGTGTCATGATCACATTCTCAAGTTCCCAGAACGGGTACTTTGATGGCCGTGGAGCGTCGGTCGAGCTGACCGGATAGTCGTACCAGGTGTCGATGGCTGCGCCGGCAATCGATCTGGATTTGAGGGCGTTGTACAGGGCTTGTTCGTCTACGATGTGCCCGCGTGCCGGGTTGATCAGGTAGGCGTCAGGGCGCATCAGGCTAATTTCGTGCTCGCCCATCAATCCACGAGTTTCCGGTACCAGCGGTGTCGAGACCAGTACAAAATCGGCCTCTGACAGGATGTTTTCCATCGCTCCCGTGCCGGTGCCGTAGTTGACGTTGAGAGCAGCAGCAACTTCTGCTAGATCGGGTCGTCGACCGACAGCGATCACGTTCATATCGTAAGCGCTGGCGAGACGGGCCACGCGTCGACCGATTGCGCCGAATCCTATGATGCCGAACGTTCGACCGTACAACTCCCGGTACGATCCGTGCCGCTGGGGCCACTGCGTCCAACTGCCGCCTCTGAACGTTCGTTCACTCGCAAAAAGTTCGTGGTCTAGCGCGACAGCTACTGTCATAACCCACTCGGCGATCGGCGCTTCATGGTGATAAGCGTTGGCAACAACGACACCCGGTGGAACCGCCTGTGGATCGATCCGGTCAAACCCTGCAGCCGCGATCAGGATCGCCTTCAGCGATTTCGCTGCTTCACCCATCTCCCGACTGAAATCGGTGCCTACGAATACGTCGGCCTCAATGAGCACGTCGGGATCTGGCTTGTTGTCGGTATACGGCGCAGTGATCCAATCGACATCCGATTTCACGGGCCACCACTGCCCGGCAGTGACCCCGTCTGGCAGCTCAGGGATGACTACTCGCAGTCGAGTCGGTGAACCGGTCGGCAATTTCTTCTCCTGTATGCATCACAGATGTTCGATAAACGCGATCGTACTCGCCATTCAGGGCAGCAGGGGCTTACCGCTGCGCTTACGCGATTCGCCAGGGATACTCCGTCGGAACGAGATTCTCAGGAATATACTTTGCGGTCGCTCCAATCAACCCGACCGTGAACTAACGCGCCAATTGACAACTGAAACCGAAGCAAATCCAGCGCCGGTGGGTTCGTTGCCCACAACCCGAAGCTCACCGGCGAAAAATCGTTACCACTGGCAGGTTTTCTGGACTGTTGCGATCGCACTCATTGCAATGGTCCTTGATTTTTCGATCGTGTCGTTAGCGCTTTCGTCTATTGCCGAGGATTTCGGAATCACGCTCCGCGCGGTGACCTGGGTCGCATTATCAACTGCGCTCACTATCAGCGCGATCATGCTTCCGCTGGGCCGTGTTTCAGACATCACCGGCCGTAAGAAGTTTCATATTGCGGGGCTGATGTTTTTTGTCGTCGGCGGAATTCTGGCGTTCACATCGCAGAACCTTGAAATGCTGATCGTTTCCAGGGTTGTGATGTCCGTAGGCAGCGCGATGGGGCAGGCGGTGGTGTTCGCAATAATCGTCAGTGTCTTCCCGGGAAACGAACGTGGAAAAGCACTCGGGATGATCACCACGGCGGTGGCAATCGGCGCTGCCTCAGGACCGATCATCGCCGGACCTGTAATCCAGGAATTTGGATGGCGTGCTGTATTCCTTGTCACGACCGTTCCAAGCGTCTTGGGGATCATTGCAGCATTCATCGTTCTCGATGACGCACGAATCGGCACAGCAGTCCGCAAAGTCGGATCGAAGTACGACTGGTTGGGCGCTTTGTTCTCTGCAGCCGCCCTGTCATTGTTGATTCTGACCATTTCAAACCCGTTCGCGTTCGACTGGGGTTCGATTCAAGTCCTTGGCGGGATCACCCTCAGCGTTGTTTTGTTTGCGTTACTCGTCTGGTGGGAGTTGCGGGTTCCGGAGCCTATGCTGAACCTTCAGTTCTTCAAGAACTCGACATTTTCGTGGTCTACATCGACAAGGTTTCTGGCTTTCATTGGCGGATCGGCAACTTTCCTGCTCGTTCCGGTTTTTGTGCAGAGTTTTATGGGTTACAACCAGCGAACCGCCGGGCTAATCATGTTCGTGGGCGCCCTCGGTATGGGAGTGGCATCTCAGTTTGCCGGAAGGCTTTCCGACCGATATGGTTTCCGCCGCTTTACCTTTGTCGGCATAGGCATGATGATCTTTGCGAACATCTCTTTTTCACTTTTTGTCAGCGATACGAGCCTGTGGATCGTTATGCCAACGCTGTTCTTGAATGGCGTCGCCATGGGGTTGTGGATGGCCCCGAACATGAGCGCTACGCTCTCGACGGTTGGGAGGGGAGACCTGGGGTCCATGAGTGCGTTCCTGAACCTCGTGCGAAACGTGGGAAGCGTGCTAGGTCAGGCGATGGCTATCGCGATTGTCGCGGGGATCATGCTTAGCAGGGGAGCTGAAGTTGATCTTGGAGAGTTGTCCGGTGCGGGTGAGACGGTGTCGCAGGCGTTCCTCGCCGGGTGGAGATTGACGTTCCTGGTGCTTGCCGCAGTTACGGGGGCCGCACTGTTCACGGCCATCAAAACGAACGTGTACTCGACAAAGAGTGAAGTAAATTAGTCAACCTTAAGCTCGACCGGCAGACTTATCAAGCAGGGCAGCCAATGGGTTGCCTCATACGAAGTATTTGAATAAGTAGTTATTTGTGGACTGGAGGAAACAATGGGACAGCTCGATGGAAAAATCGCAATTGTTACGGGTGGCGGATCGGGTATTGGGAAGGGAATAGCGAAAGCATTTGTCGATGAGGGGTGCTCGGTGGTGATCGCCGCCCGAAACGCGGATCGCCTGAACACCGCTGCGAAGGAACTTTCGTCAAATGGCGGGACCGTCGTTGCTATCCCGACTGACGTCACTAACGAAGAACAAATGGTCAGCCTTTTCGCGAGGACGATGGATCAGTTTGGAAGGCTCGATATTCTCGTGAACAATTCTGGCGCGTTTGATGGCGGTCCAGTTGAAGACCTGACGATGGAGCAGTGGCAGCGGGTATTGCAGGTCAACGTTACGGGACCTTTCCTGGGCGCCAGAGAGGCGTTCAAGATCATGAAGAAGCAGGGCGGCGGCCGGATAATCAATATCGGCAGTATCGCGGCGCAGAGGCCCCGGCACAGCTCGTCTCCCTACACAACGAGCAAGCACGCCGTCTGGGGTTTGACCCAGTCGCTGGCTCTTGAGGGTCGTGATCACGGGATTGCCGTTGGAGCGCTCCATCCAGGGAACGTGATGGTCGAACGACGTGGTGACGGGAAGTCGGCTACCGGCCGGGACGAAGGACCTGAACCCCTGATTTCGACCGCGGATATGGGCCGAACAGCATTGCTGATGGCTACTCTTCCGCCCGATGCAAACATGCTCGAGGCGATCGTCTTGCCACTCGGCCAGGCCTACCTCGGCAGGGGTTAGTCGAGCAAAGCTTCCCAAAGTCACACTTTCCGTAACAGTCTCATATTGTCGATGTTGCTAGTCTTCGAGTTAGTCTCGCGTAAACGATTCACGGAGATCGCTGATGCGACAATCGCTCGCAATTGTGCTCGCGCCGCTTTTCCTGGTGCTGCTTCTCGTAGCTATTACGGTGAACCAGGTAGTAAATACCGTGGCAAACCCGGACACGGTTATCGGCATCGTCAACGACGCTGAAGCCTACGACTACCTGTACGACAATATCGTTGGAAACCTGGTCAGCGATCTGTCTGACAGGGGCCTTGAGGTCGGTTCAGGTTTCGGCGACTCCACAGACACAAACATCCTTCGATTTGAAGATCCAGAGGTTGCTGCTTCGACCATCAACGATTTAGTTGAGACGATGCTGCCCCGCGAGTATGTGCGTGAAAAATTCGAGCAGAGCCTCAAAAGTGTCGTGCCATATATGACAGGCGAGACTGACGAATTCACCATCGATCTTGAAATTCAGGAGCGGATCAGGACACTGCCCGAAGTTGCCAGGGTGGCAGTCACTGATTTGAACCTGACCGAGCGCGTCATAGACGATCTGATCGTTCCGCAGGTGGCGGAATTAAGTGGCGATGTTTTCACCGGTGCCCTCGGAATTAGTTTTACTCCGGAGGAGATCGAGGACATCACCCGGCTGATCTTTGCCCCCGAGTGGATCGAGGATCAGTTATTCGGACTGATCGACGAGGTGACGCCGTATTTTGCGGGTGATGCCGACAGCTTCAACGTGACCATTCGATTCGACGGTCGCGTTGCGGTCGTTGGCCAGATCCTGAAAGACAAGCTCAACAGTGAAGACACGCTGTACACCCTTGTGTTCACCCAGGTTATCGATCCCCTGATTCAACAGACTGTTGCTCAGTCGACATCGGTTGGGTTTGGAGTTGAACTCACAGAGCAGGAGGTTATCGATACGTTCGAGATAATCGCCCCGCGTGAGTGGGTGAGGGAGCTTGGCGACGGCGTTATCGACTCGGTGGTCGAGTATCTAAACGGCAGCGCGAGCACTCTTCATTACACAGTCGATCTGTCGCAGCGAAAAATCGCAGCCACGGAGGAACTTCAGTCGCTTGCTCGACGGAAGCTCGAGTCAACTCTTGGGGCGATTCCAGGATGTATTTCGTCTGCCCAGGCCATCGACGCAACGCAGGATATCGCAGCGGGCCGACTACCAGTTTGCATTGCAGGCGGCCAGTCGACGGTTGCTATTGTCGTTGCCACTTTTGGACCGCTGATAGACGAACAGGTCGCTTCGTTTGTGAGTTCTCAGGTCCCCGACCAGATCGCATACTCGCAGGCCGACTTTGAAGCGCAGGTAGGGAGCGGCTTCGATGTGGTCACAGATGCCCGTTCGACGATTGCCGAGGGTGTTAGTTTCAGCGATCAGGATTTGATTGATGCCATGTCGGATGAGAATGATCCGTCCTCGCGGGCCGACGCGGAAGACTCGCTCCGCATCCTGGCTGACAGGGTGCTTTTGACCGAGAAAGACATTACGGACAATCTGGATGCAGATGCTCTGAAGCAATTTAATGATGCGCGCGGTTACGTGAATACCGGACTGTCGCTGAAGTGGTTGATCTGGGTTCTGCTGTTGCTTGTGCTGGCAGTCATCTCATTCATCGGTGGGCGTACGTACGCAGACAAACTGAAATGGGCTGGCGCAATCGCTGCGATCAGCGGCGTTGTCATATACAGCACAATAGCTGTCGGATGGACGCTTTCACTTTCTGGGCTCGTGTCGGATCAAATCCCGGTGTTCGACTCCTTTGACACCGAAACGAGAACTGATTTCCCCCGTTTGACGGCGGAACTGGAAAGCGGTGAGGCTCAGCACCGTCTTGAGGCAGCTATCGGTTCATGGCAGTCCGGCTGGAGAAATCAGACAATCCCCTGGATCGGATTCGGCCTGTTGGCGTTTGCCGTGGGAGCGTTCTGGCCGCGGTTCAAAACTCGTCAAACTGGGAGATCGGATCGCGGCTCAGGTACGTCGTCTTCGGAAAGTCCGCACCCGACAGCGCCGCTAGTTACACCAGTTTCGGCAAGAGTCGGTGCAGGCACGCGATTGGGCCGACCGGACGGCACACCCAAGCCCTGACCTATGGGATAGGCACACGGTAGGGACCGGAGATGCACCAATCAGGTGCTTCGCTACCCTAGCCGTTCTTTTTCAGATTGCTCCCCGGATTATAGCTTCGATCACCGTTTGCGCTGCCCTGGCAACCAGAGTGGTGTCGACCGTTCCCGGTGTATCGGTCGACCGGTGATAATGCGGGTTCCTAAAGTTTGCGGTGTCGCTGATCATTACCGCAGGAATTCCAGCAAGCCAGAATGGCGCATGGTCGCTCCTCCGGAGATTCCGGACCAAAGGCATCCACCGAGGAACTTCGAGCGGCAGTACGGGTAACTGGATGTGAGGCATTGCGGCGTATAGTTCAAGTTCGCGCGATAACGCCCTGCCGGGTCCTTTCGAGAGTATCAGCAGTGAGTTCGCTGCAAAATTCTGTTCTTTCAGCGCGTGATATGCGCGACGAAATAAGAACCGAAACGACCACGGCAATTTTTGCCTGGTGGTCGTGGAACTGAATCCTATCGATTCGAAAATAATTGCGGCTGATGGTCGTGTTTGTTATGTCAGCGATAAAACGTATTCGGTCGAACCGTGAAGACCCTCGAGGGGTGGTTGCAGCTCCTCGGCGTCGAAGGCGACGAACGTAACGGGACGATCAATGGACCGATTGGTCAGTGCACGAGCACATTCAAGCATTGCTGAAACGCCACTGGCGTTGTCGTCAGCACCGGGTGAGCCGGGCACTGTGTCGTAGTGGGCCCCGATGAGAATCGGCGGTGAATTTGCCGACCCAGCGCGATCGGTGATTAAGGGAATCCAGGTTCCGACGATGTTGATTCCCTTGCGTGGCGTTTGCTCTCCCGGAAATTCGAAAGATTGTCGGGTGACCGTGAGTCCGGCCAATTCGAATTCGCGGGCAATCCATTCGGCTGCACGTGCGTGATTATCCGGGTTTTCACTGTAATTTCTCGGGTTCGCGGCGAGCAGGCGAATGTCGTTTTCGATTCGAGATTGCCGCTCCGAATCGTGTGATTCGATGATGAGATCAGATACCAACATCCCCGCCTTGTGGGTTGTATGAACGGTTACATCGGGAAGATTATGTGTTCACCGTTCGGTCTGGCGCGCGTATACTCCGCCAGCCGGCATATTTAGTTGAGTCCTATTGCTTTGGACAGTCCCAGGGCTAATTCGGTAATTTGGAGTTGCGATGTACATCTTGATGGTGCGTTTGAAGGTCAAAAAGGACCGAATCGACGATTTTATTACCGCCTCGATTGGAGATGCAAAGGGCTCGGTAATGAACGAGCCGGGATGTCGACGGTTCGACATCATCCAGGCGGCAAACGATCCGACGTCATTTGCGTTCTGCGAGGTGTACAACGACGAAGCGGCCTTCAAGGCACACGGAACATACCCGCACTTCAAGGAGTGGGACGCAGCAGTCAAGGATATGTTCGACGGCCCGGTCGGCGTTTCGTTTTGCAAGCCAGTGTTCCCTAGTGGCGACGCCAACTGGGATTCGTACCGACCGCAGATCGTTGACGACGCCTACTTCGCCTCAAGCCTGCATGTGATTCACGTCCCGAAATATGTGAAAGCCGACAAGGTCGACGCCTTTATCGAGGCCGTTTCACTGGACGGAGTTGGCTCGACGCAACAAGAGCAGGGTTGTCTGCGATTTGACGTGTACCAGAACATTAGTGACCCGACAGAGTTGTATCTGTACGAGGTGTACGCTAACCCGGACGCCTTCGAGTATCACAAAGCCACACCGCACATCAAAACGTGGGTAAACACCGTAAAAGACTGGTACGACACGAGCCGAGATGGCGGTGGTCGGGTTGGGCGTAACGTCTGGCCACCAGACAATTGGGCCTGGAGTTCTGGTAAGCCACTCTGGTAAGTGCGGCCGTGCCGTGTGAGTGAAGTGGTAATTGTCGGGCCTCGCGTCGCTAGATGTAGTTCCCACGTAGGTTGTTGACATGTAAGAGGTCTCCGTTATTGCTGTGTGGAAAAGAT
>JAQBVG010000075.1 GCA_027623655.1 Chloroflexota bacterium | reverse complement strand
ATCCGTACCTGAGCTAGTTCACGCAGGACATCATCAGTTCGGGAGGTGCAACCTGGTTACTGGATTCAATCACACCGGCATCGTAGTTGACGATCTCGATCGCATGGTCAATTTCTACTGCGACGAACTCGGACTCGCCGAGCTGCACAGAGTGGAGTCGGTCGCCCCGCCCGAAGGCAATCACACGGGAATCGCGGGTTCGAGGCGGACGCTAGTGTTCGTCGGTTTCGAAGACGGCCACAGGATCGAGCTGGTCAAGTACCACGAGCCAGCATCCGCCGACCGCAACGACGGCATGACACGGCTGGGCACCAGTCACATCTGCTTCAACGTCGCGGATATCGAAGAGACACACGCCAGGCTTTCAGCCCGGGGGATTTTATTCGTTACTGCGCCGATTATTAGGCGCGACGAAGACGGTCGGCACGGCATCGTCTACGCTCGGGATCCGGAAGGCAACTGGCTCGAATTTATCGAATAGACCCTTCACAGGGTACTTTGACCGGGCCGCATAAATCCGACCCTAAATATTCGCAGTGCCCGTAGCCCAGGCCTTGATCAGGTGATGCGCAATAGCGATGGGGCCGGGGATGTTCACGCCCTCCAGCCGGTCTTCGAGCGCCAGCCTGACCTCATCTTTTGTGAACCAGCGGACGTCTGACATTTCACCCTGGTCGACCATGATTTCTTCCGAAATCGCCTCCGCATGGCAACCGATCATCAACGACGAAGGGAACGGCCACGGCTGCGACGAGTGGTAGGTGACCCTGCCGACTTCAAGCCCGGCCTCTTCCCTGACCTCACGCCTGACACCTTCTTCGATCGCCTCCCCCTGGTCCAGGAAACCGGCCAGGCACGAGTAAAAAGTTGAGTTTTTGCGAGCGACAGTCTGGCCCATCACACACTTGTCGCCCCTGTACACGAGCATGATCGCGACCGGATCGGTGCGCGGGAAGTGCTGAGATTTGCAGCTTGGACATTGCCTCATGAGTCCGCCGCGCTGGCTCTTCGACTCAATCCCGCAGACTGAGCAAAACCTGTGCTGGGAGTGCCAGTTCAGATTCGAGCGAGCCTGGGCCAGGATTCCTGATTGGTCTCCCGGAATGTCGGTAGCGGCGGCCCGCCCGTCTTCAAACTTTGCACCCGGTGCGAGAGCGGCAATATGCGACGGGTCCTCGACGACTGAGATGTCGACAGCGAAGTAGGGATTGCGAGCCACATCAAAGCCGAGAAATTTTGGTCCACCGGCCTCTGGTGGGAGACCGTCGAGGAAATCATGCCCGATCCACGCAAGCTCGGCCTGAGATTCTCGCTTTACGAGCGGGTTCAGCCTGTGGAACGGCAGTATTCGTACATTGTCCTGTCGCAACAACTGTCTTAGAAGTTCTTCATCGCGGCGTTCCTGGTCGCCTCGATCGAAGGGATTTCCGGCGAAGATATGGGTGTACGACACTTATTGAGATCTCCGAGATATAGAGAGGGGGTTTGCGGCCCGGTTTTCAGCAGTAAATCCAGCACGCCACTCTACCAGTGCGCCAGAGGTCAGCGTGCGAGAGGTACGTTCCCGATGATTGTACTTTTGTGCGCCGGACGGGTTTTAGAACAGCCTGCCGGTGTCGGTCGATTTCACCGGTCACCGTTCCTCGCGGGTCAAATACTCCAACTCACTCAGTACATATCTAGGATGTTAGGTTCCCACGAGACCCGCAGACGAGTGATATGTGTTCAGCCGGTGAGCACTATGCCGAAATACGTAAATATCATCGTGCAATTGTATTGAAACCGGCGCCATTACCGGGTAAAAATCACCGTACACGCAGTAACCACGTGTCTTTGTGAGTTTTCAAGGAGTGTGACGTGATGGGATTTGAATGGGCTTGGGGCGACATCGATTGGATTGCGGTGGTTGTCGCTTTAATCGCCAACATGGCACTCGGATTTATCTGGTACAGCAAGTTCGCGTTTCTTTCGATGTGGCAAGAAGACACCGGAATGACCAACGAAAAGATGAAATCGGCGAACATGCCTGTGGTGTTTGGCACCATGATCGTGCTTGTCGTGATTGCTACTATCGGTCTGGCGCTGCTAATCGATACCGGCGAAATCGAAAGAGGACTGGCAATTGGCGCGATCGTTGGCTTCGGTATCGCCGCCGCGCACGCCATTCCCCACTACACCTTTGCGCAGCAACCGGAACGCCTGGCGATCGTGAACGCAGCCAACACCGGAATTGGAGTACTGATCTCCGGTGCGATCATCGGCGCGTTCAACAGCTGATTAGCGGGTCTGTTCGCGTCAAAAGCTAACCACAGTTAGGAAAACAGGGGGCCGACCCGAGTCGACCCCCTGAACTGGTTTCAGGAAATGCTTCACCTGCTTGAGCGCTACGGTGTCTACATCTTCGGGACGGATTCCATCGCCTTCGCGATCTCTGAATCAGGAAGCGAGTAGTCCACCATCTCACCTGAAAGGTAGTTGTCGTAAGCCGACAGGTCGAGATGGCCATGTCCGCACAGGTGAAACAGGATGTTCTTTTCTTCTCCCGTTTCTTTGGCTACCAGGGCCTCATCGATAGCAGCCTTGATCGCATGTGTTGGCTCCGGCGCAGGGATGATGCCTTCCGTTTTTGCGAAAAGCACAGCTGCCTCGAAGCAGGCGTTCTGGTGGTATGCGCGGGCCTCGTAGATGCCGGCGGCATAAAGTGCGCTGATGAGCGGCGCCATGCCGTGGTACCTCAGCCCGCCAGCGTGAATCGGATTCGGCACGAACGTATGGCCGAGTGTATGCATCTTGAGCAGGGGCGTCATACCGATCGCATCGCCAAAGTCGTAGGCGAACTTGCCCCTGGTCAGCGACGGCGAGGCCTCTGGCTCGACTGCGATCAATCGGGTTTTTCGGCCCTTCAGCTTTTCGGGTATGAACGGGAACGAAATTCCGGCAAGGTTTGAACCACCGCCTGCACATCCGATCACGATGTCCGGGTACGCATCCGCCATTTCCATCTGCAAAATGGCTTCCTGTCCGATCACTGTCTGGTGCATTAGCACATGGTTCAGGACCGAGCCAAGCGAGTACTTGGTGTCTTCGTTTTGCGCTGCAATTTCGACCGCTTCCGAAATCGCGATGCCAAGCGATCCGGGGGAGTTCGGGTTTTCAGCCAGAATCGATCGACCTGCCTCGGTCTCGGTGCTTGGGCTGGCCGTAACCGTGCCGCCCCACGTTTGCATCATCGATCTGCGATACGGCTTCTGGTCGTAACTGGCCCTCACCATGAAGACCTTGGCCTCAACACCGAACAGCTGGTAGGCGAATGCGAGTGCGCTCCCCCATTGACCGGCTCCTGTTTCGGTCACAATTCGCTTTGTGCCCTCGATCTTGTTGTAGTAGGCCTGCGCTACTGCCGTGTTGGGTTTGTGGCTACCGACCGGACTGACGCCCTCGTATTTGTAGAAGATTTTTGCGGGTGTTCCGAGGGCTTTTTCAAGGCCGGTGGCCCGGTACAACGGTGTGGGACGCCACATCCTGTACACATCTCGAATGGGCTCCGGGATGTCGACCCACCGGTCCTGCGTTACCTCCTGCATGATCAGTTCCATCGGAAACAGCGGCGCAAAGTCGTCCGGACCGGCAGGTTGTCCGGTACCGGGGTGGAGAGCAGGTTCAGCCGGAATCGGCATGTCGGCCTGGATGTTGTACCACTGCTTTGGGATGTCATTTTCAGTAAGCAGAAACTTTTTCTGGTCAGCCACTTGAATCTCCGATCACTAGGCACGCGACGATTCGAACTACTCCCCGCGAGAGTAAAACTGATCGAAATTTAACGCCAGTCCCGCCCACCCGACACAAACCAGCATGTAATCGGCATGAGGCTACCTGCGACGCCTGGTTCAGCGGGGGGTGAACAAAGCGGGCTATCACGACCGCTATCGTAAAGCAGAAGTTGCTTGCCGCTACAGTTTCGTGATCACCGTCGATAACTTATTCTGAGAAGTGTTTTGATCGCGATCATGTCAACCACAGCCGCAACTGCCGAGCCATCTGAATACCCGGTTTACTAGACTCCCGTTCGTACCGGGGTAGAGTACGTGTTCGATATAACAATTTGGGCCCGTTTGCATCGGGCGCATTCCGTCTCTACGCGTTTGCCCAGCTTCTTGGTTTCACAGCTCTCGTGGGGCAGTTGATCGTAAGAGGGTTCATGGTCGAGCAGCAGACTGGCTCGCCGTTCCTGGTTTCACTCGTCCCATCGTTGCACCTGTTACCCGGTCTGGTGATCGGGCCTGCCGGAGGACTTCTCGCGGACCGATTCAATCGACGCCTGGAGGTTTTTTGGGGCGAGGTAATACTCGTTGGGGCGTACGGATCGCTCGCGGTGCTGGCGTTGATGGGCCAGGTCCAGACATGGCATGTGCTTGCGACGACCGCGGTCATAGGCATTGCGTACTCGCTGGCCAGCCCGTCGCGACAATCCCTGATCGTCGATACCGTTTCGGCAGAACTTGAACGCAAGGCCGTTGGCGGTTACATGTTGATAATGCACGTAACTTTGCTGCTTGCACCCGCAATCGTTGGAACGTTGCTTGTGGGTCCGGGTGCAGGGTGGGCGCTGATGGTCACGACACTTATCGTAGTGTGCACACTGCCGATGTACCTGCGGATCAGGGTGGTCGGCCCGACGGCTCAGATCATCCGCCGGAACATCGTCGAAGCAACAAAACTGGGAGTCCAGGAGATCTTTTCGAACCCCAACCTTCGATGGATGTTCACGATTCTCGTCATCATGGTGATGTTTACAAACACCTGGGGAGCGATGTTTCCAGCACTTGCAATAGGCGTGCTGGAGCGTGGAGCCAGTGGGCTGGCTGGTATAGCGCTTGCGGTGGGCATCGGGGCGATTATCGGCGCAGTCGTGGCGCTATTGATCGAAGGAAGAGTGAGCGATGCCCGGGTGCAGCTCGGGGCTGCCCTGCTGTTCGGAACGCTTATCATCGGGGTCGCGCTGTCGAATTCGTATTTATTGACCCTGTTATTGACGGTCGGCGCGTCCGCAGCAGGCGCTCCGTTCTTTATCAACAACATGATCGCATCCCAGGTCGCAACCCCTGCCGATCGACGTGCCAGCGTGGTTTCAGTCCGATACATCGTGCTTGCAACCCAGCCGATCGGCATGATCGCACTGGGCGCAGCAGCCGAATCAGCTGGCGTCCAATTCGCCCTCGCAGGGTCGGCATTTATTGGCGTCCTGCTCACCGCTGCACTCATATTCAGCGTCTACAGGGCCACGTCCCGGCGAGCCTGAAGCGGCCGCGCGGCGTCCAACGAACGCCGCCCAACGCCCAACGATGACACTTCTTCGGCCGTGAATCGTGTTGTTCCTTACGCCTGTATGCCGCGAACGTGCTCACGGAGCGGCGAATCATAATCGGTGTCCAACTCACCCATAACGGTCGCCACCGAGGAGACTGTGCCAACTGCACACAATCACACCAGTTGGAACCACGATTCAACCGGTTTGTTCTCAGTGAAGACTGTTGGCACATCTGGGGTGTGTTTCATCTACAGCTGGTCAGCTGATCGACTTAGGCTATGATGCCCGCGTATAGTGAAAGCTGATTCACCGAGGGCTGGTATATGGACTTTCCACGAACGGTCGAAGAGATCAGGGCTGAATGGCTGACTCAGGTGCTACGCGAGAGCGGTGCAATCGGGCATGCGAGCGTTGAATCGTTTGAGATCGCCAATATCGGCGATGATCAGGGGCTTACGGCCGATGTCAGTCGGATCGATCTTTGCTTCGACCAAGTAGAGATTGGAGCACCCCGGTCAGCCGTCGCCAAAACGGGAATGATTCACATGACTCCGCCACTGAACTCAGATAAACTACTTCTTAGGTGGTGAGTGGTCAACGATTTTATTCATTTCTTTGACTGCTTTGGAGCCAAATAGCTTCTTCGCTACCTCGTCGTCGGTAAGTTCTTCGACGTTCTTGGGTAGCTTCTTCTTACGGGATTTGTACGATGCCTCAGACATATGAAATGAACCTCCTGAAATTAGTGGACGAGTTCGCTGACGAGGACGCTTGCCGCGGATACCTTGAAACACTTCGCTGGCCCAACGGTGTGGCGTGCTTGCGCTGCGGTTCTATGGACGTTACAGACCTACCCAAGAGAAGCCTCTTTCAGTGCTCCGACTGTCGGTACCAATTCTCGGTTACTACTGACACGATCATGCACGATACCCACCTTCCCTTGCGGAAGTGGCTCGTTGCGACCTACCTCATTATTGAGGGTAAGAAATCTATCTCGGCGCGGCAACTTGGACGCACCATCAACGTCGCTTACAAGACCGCATGGCACCTGTGCCACCGTATCCGTGAAGCCCTCAAAACGCCCGACGCTTTGCTCAGTGGAGTGATCGAGGTTGACGAGTCCTGGATTGGTGGTGCGTCGGTCGGTCGTGGTCGGCACTACATGAAGAACAAGTCCCTTGTAGCTGGCGCAGTCGAGCGTGGTGGCGACGTTCGGTTGAAGCACGTTCCTTCGACCAGCAAGAAGGTTCTGCACGAGTTCATTGGCGACAACATTTCGCCCGAAGCAGAAGCGATCTACACCGACGAGTGGCCGGGATACAACGACATTGGAGACGAGAACACTAGGCACGAAACTATCAACCATTCCGAGAAGGAATATGCTCGCGGCGACGTTCACACGAATACCGTCGAGGGTGTGTGGGCATTGTTCAAGCGTGGTGTAGTTGGTTCGTTTCATGGTGTGAGTCGCAAGCACTTAGAGCGTTACCTTGACGAGTTCGAGTATCGGTACAACAACCGAGAGAATCCGTACATTTTTAGGGACGCTCTGCGAGAGATTGTTCACGCTCCTCGTCTGACTTGGGATGATCTGGTTACACAGTCGTAAGTTCGGTAGAGAATTTTTCTACCAGAGCATCTGGCGCGGCTGACAGCGTGTTTGCCAATGCTTCCCACATGAACCAACTCTCGTAACTGAAAGTACTTTTTGGGTTCCTGGCGTCTGTGTATTCGACGCAGAAATAAATCACGGTCAGGGGGTGAGAATCTTTTTTAACGCGAAATTCCTTTTCGTTCCCGGCGACCTCTGTGCCTGCCGGTAAATTTTTCGCCCGTAGTAGTTTTAGTTTGGGCAGTGGAACACCGATAGTGATCCCTTCCGTCCGCCTAACCACTTTGCGGCCGAATGATGGGGCTGAAACCCAAATCAATCCTTCGTCTTCCCATGAACCCGCGTATCCAACTTTGATTTTGCCTAGATTCGCATTACTCTCACCGACGTTTTCTAAGGGGACTTCAATTTTAGGACTCCCTTCAGAGTTATCGGGCGACCATTCCATCAATACTTTAGTGCCGGGAGGACTTACAAGCTCGGGGCGCTTATTTTCTAACTGCCTGCGTAACCCGTAAACACGAGAATAAATAAGAACTACAAAAACAACGAATGCCCCAAGTGCCCACCATTCACAGTTGATACTCTGCGTTCCTTTTCTTGGGTCGTTGGCATCTTTTTGAATACCTTCGGCAACCCCAGCCAAATCAAGGGCTAGGAACGTGACGACCGCTATCGGTGACACGAGTTCACCGACTGTGCGCGCAATAAGGAGTTTGTGCATACTCGCCAGTATGACATTAAATTCCTCCCAGCGGAGTAAAATGCATCATCCCCCGGTAGGGGAGACCGTTCGATAGCGCGATGCGGAATTCGCTCAGACCTGTATCTGCGCGGCCCTGGCACACGCTAGTTAATCGCGTGGAGTTGACCCTCATCGATGCGTGACTACACCATGCCCAACGTCGTAGTACTCGATCAAGGTTAATACTCGGGTGGTTCTAGCGGCCGAGTGAGTAATACGGTGACTTGCCGGTTCAATTTGGTTGAGGCGATCACGCAGAAAAGCATGTTCCCCGGTGGTCAGACCCCGACTGAGATCACTTGGCGGACGTCGAAGCAATGACGACTGAACAGTTCGATTCCATCATTCACAAACTCGAAATGATCGAGAACAGACTCGACATGATCGAACAAGGCGATGGGAGCAGCAAACCCCGGCGATCATCCATGAACAGGATGCTGATCATCTCGATGGTTGGGATGTTGCTGCTGACCGGTGCGGTTTACTACGGATTCCAGTACGTTTTCAGCAATCTCCTGGTCTTTTGACGAACCTCGACAAATGACTAACCGCGAATAGCTGACCACGGCATCGACATGATTTTTTCCAGCCCGTCATCGTCTATGTCGATACCGAGTCCCGAACCTTCTGGGACCGCGATGCACCCGTCGGAATCGAGTACGAACGGTTCCCGGAAGAATCCTTTACCAATGTAGGTTTGACCCGAGCTGTCGCGCCAGTCGTTGACCTCGTTATGTTCCTGGATTAGGAAGTTCGGGCTACAGGCATCGACCTGTACCGACGCGGCCAGTGCGAGCGGGCTGAGCGGGCCGTGGAGCGCCAACTTTGCATATGCGGCTTCGCCGACCACCGCTATTTTTTTGCACTCGGTGATCCCGCCCGCGTGGCAGATGTCCGGTTGCATTACGGAGATCGACCCGCGGCTCAATGCGTCAAAGAATATCCACTTACCCATCCAGCGTTCTCCAGCCGCGATCGTTGCGGTTGTGCCATCGACAATCCGCTCAAGCACATCGACGCGTTCGACTGGCATCGGTTCCTCAATAAATAGCGGGCGATGAGGTGCCAGTGCCTCAATCAACTGCCTCCCGATTGCTGGATTCGGGTTGTGAATGTCTATAGCGACGTCAGTTTCCGGCCCGGCACCCTCTCGGGCAGCGGCGAATCGCTCGGCGACACTGTTCACCTCGGAAGTGGCTTCCAGGCCATCACCAACGCCAATGTGAACTTTCAGTGCTCTGAATCCCCACTCTTCGACCAGAATGCGCGCCGCCTCCCTGTAAGTTTCCGGCTCGTCAGGTTTGAATTCAGATATGTCCACGGCGCCAGACGCGTACGGTTCGCCAGGTTCAACCGTCCACGGTAGCCGTCCTGCCGATGCCCGGTACATCTTGATCCGATCGTGAACAACTCCGCCAAGCATGACGTGAACTGGGACGCCGGCGGCCTTGCCGGCAAGGTCCCACAGCGCTATATCAATACCGCTGATCGCACTGATGGTGACCGGGCCGCCTACGTAGCCTGATCCCGATTCATACATCGCTTTCCAGAGTTTTTCGACCCTAGTGGGGTCCTGGCCGATCAAGACCGGTTCCAGTCGCCGTACCTCCGCGATCACGCTGTCGGCATGATTTTCAAGGTAAGGCTCGCCGAGGCCGACCAACTCTTTGTCGGTGTGGACTCTTAGCCAAACCCAGCTGGGTGGAACTTTGATGATCTCGAGTCGGGTGATTTTCATTGATGGCTCTGCAAGAAATAAACGGGGGGAGTCATCCAGTGCCGACGTGGGCAGCGAGCGTGTGGGCAGAGCCGATGCCCAGCGTCATGCTCTAACTGCCGTCATCGTCGAAGAGACTCTCGACACGGCTTCGTCGTAACGCTCCAGTGCGTTCTCGATTACGAGGTCGACATCCTGTTCAAGAACAAATCCATCGCGTATCAGGGCTTCCGTATCCCGAGCCACCCCCTGAGCATATTCCGCACGCCCGATGTACCGCTCTTCGATCGACAGGCGAGGGTCGTTCGAGGCTTCACGCTCAGCGCGCGTAGCGGGAAACCAGCGTGTTTGACCCAGCATCGGCACTTGCTGGTCGGGTGAGCCGGTTTCAGGATCGCGAACGTTCCAGCCTGCATGTGTGGCGACGGGCTGCGTGATATCGGGAAGCCGGACTCCCGCCACTTCGTTGCCATCGAGATCGACGGCCGACACAAGGCACGCGTAGGTCGCTCCCTCGACAGACGGATACACGCCCACGCCCTCGCTGGAACGGCTGCCCATATCGATCGTCCTTATCACCCACAGTTTGGATCGGTCGGGTGTCGCCTGGTCAGGGAACATGTCGAACCTGTCGAGCACAACGCCCTGAGAGACCGCAGTTTCGTCTTCGATGCGAGCATGCCGACTCGGCGGGGGTTCTACCCCGTCGACGACCCAGTTCTCCAGGTTGACCAGGGCAGCTCTCAGCAGCGGAGAGTAGTCGACGACGTTGTAAGCATGACGGCCGAGGGCACCTTCGGCTCCTGGGTCTCGATCCTGGGGAAGCGTGCCTGCACTATGTTGCGTGCCCGCAAAGTGATAAATACGAGAGGCACTGCCAGCACCGTGGCCCGGATCGGTCTCTAGATCACGTCGACCATCAGGGTCGGTGTGCATCAAAGAGCAATCGCCTCGCCAGTACTCGGCCGAGCTGTTTGTATAAACGATCTTCGGCACTGCGTTGAGTGCCGACAACCCGGAAAGCAGACCGTCGGAGCCGCCGTTATGGGGATCGGTCAATTCGACATCGGCGAACGGGAACAGGTGGCCGTGGCCGGGATAGGACTGGTTGGACGGTTGGGCGTAGCGATGGTTGAAGGCACCTCTTCGAGCGCCGGCGACGTGAGGAAGCAGGCCATCGAACACTTTCCTGCCCTTTTCGTCTACGTTCAAACCGGCATAGAGAAAATGCCTGAGCATCCGGCCTGTCTGTGAGACGCCGTATCCGAAGGCGTAGTCGATATCTCCGAAGTCGAGGTCCAATTCCGAAGCACCGTATTTCAGGAATGAAGTCGCGTCTCGCAGAGCGAGCAGGCCACTTCCAGCAACAGGTGCGTCCTTGGTCGAATATACGATCTGGTAGTACTTGCCCGGTTCAAACCCGCCATCGAGGTAGATGTGCTCGTCACTGGGGACAATGCCCTCGGAGGTTTCCTTTGCGAACCTCCACGTTGAACGCGGGATCTCTCTCTCGATGTCGTCTTCATAGTCCTTGATGTAAAGGATGGCATCGGCCTGGTCCATGTCAGCCTCTCTGAGCGGTTTATGGATTCGGTCTGCCAGCAGCCAGGTACTCTGGCGCAGATTTGGTCGAATTTCGACGACCGTCTTCCCCGGATCGGGTTCGCCAGAGAGATCTGCAATCGGAGGGTTGAGTCCCATCAGCACGTCGTCGGCATAGACGTCCCATTGCCACCCGATCGAGGCAACGGTCAGCCCCCGTCGGAACAGGAAACCATCTCCGGCGGCAGGACTTGCTGCTGCCTCGGCTCCAGAGCGGTTGAATGTGTCGACAACGCGCCGTCTGCCTCGGTTCGGCAGTTCGATCAACAGTCGATTGGAGCCGCGACCCGGATCGACCGGCCTGATGAGGGAGAAGTCGGCTGTAAAACGAATAAGATTGTTTTGGTCTCGCGGGGCAAGCGCGAGGTCGACGATCGATCTGTTCACTCCCAACTCGGGATCGACTGCGAAAGTCAGGATTGCGTCGATCTGTTCGTACGCTCCGGCCGAACCGAATTTTCGGCCTTCGGCGTACGGGAATCTCCGCAGTTGTTGCAAGTCCACGACAGCCATCAGGGTCCTCCAGGCGAATCTGAGCAGCTCGTGTATGCGGTTTCCGAAAGAAATTTGAGTCGGGCTGTCGTCGCACAGTCTACCGCTCAAATCGCTGCTGTAGATCAATTTCAGTTCACAGGATTGGCGACATCCGGGACCTACTGAATTTTTATATTCCCTGGTTGACCACAGGCTGTCTTCAGACGCAATACGCTAGGTAATTATCCCTTGGGTGTAGGTAAAAGGTATACTCCGCCAAAGCAAAAACGAGTTAAGCGGAGGCGAAAACCATTGACGGTTGGCATTGCAGCAATATCTCATCCGGTGGGCGGGATCGCAACAGTACACCTCGCGTGTGACCGGATGATTAGTGTTTCGGGTTCATTTGAATACGATGCGCCTAGAACCAAACTTTATCGGCTGGGAACTCATGCTGCGATGCTGATCGCTGGTGACACCCCCACACTTACATCCGTTGCTCAGTCTGCATTTCTTGAAATACAGGCATCCGGTGTAACTGATATCAAAACTATGGCTGATGTTGTCGGGCGGAATATTGCCGATCTAACCCGGAATATGGCTGAGAGGGAACACCTTCACCCATTAGGATTGTCGCTATCTTCCCTAAAACATTCCACACAGATTCATCCTGATGTTTTGATGAAGTTAATAAACGATATGCAAAGATATGCTCGGGTAGAAGTTGGTGTCGAAGCGTTAGTTGCTGGAGTAGAGTCTGACAATGATTGGCCTCATATCTATCGGGTCGATTGGAATGGTGTTGCACGGTGTGACGACCACATCGCCTTTAGTTCAATTGGTATTGGGGACACTCACGCCGAAACACAATTCATGCTGAGAAAATATGGGGCGCATTATGGCTGGGTCGATAGTTTAATAATGGTTCACGCTGCCAAGCGCGCCGCAGAAAACGCCCCTGGTGTCGGAACAGACACTGATATGTACATCATCGACAGCGCACAAGGTTTGATTGAAGTACCGCAAGCAGTTGGAGACATCCTCAACGCAAGATACAAAACCAGAACAGATAGGGAATCTGAACTGTGGAATGAGCAAATCCCAGATGTTGAAACGGAGTTGAAAAAGTACCTTGAAAAAGACCAAGAACAAAGAAAAGAAACTACAAACCCCACCCCTGACCAAGAAACGATTTCAGGGTGAACCGCCCCGGGAAAGTTGGAGACTCCAATCCTTGAGAGGATGGAGTGATGACAAGATCAAACAGGTACCCATCAGAGGTACGAGAGCGTGCGATGAGGCTGGTGACGGAACACCGAGCCCAGTACACATCGGAGTGGGCGGCGATCACCTCGATCGCAGAGAAATGCGGCATGAC